>NZ_JBFUIN010000425.1:0-2649 GCF_056401855.1 Bacillus sp. P4_D3 | reverse complement strand
GTCCATTCCCTTATCCCATGGTAAAAACTCATGATAACCCCAGTCTATCTTCTGCGCTCTTATTTTATGTTGTTCATACAGTTCTTTTAAACGTGGTTCTAATCGGAAATCTAAATCATTTGTTAGCATATATAAGTGCCCCCTTTTCTTATCATAGATAGTCATTCTATTTTTACATTCATTTTTATCCTTAAAAATTTTCTACAAATAAATATTACTTTCCTTTTTTTAAGTCAAACATAACAAATTTGTAACAAAACTCTTTAAGAGCACTATATTTTCATATGATTTTTTCAAATCAAAAGGGGCACCGTTACATATATTGTCCTTTTTTATAAAAGGGGTTCTGAGGCATACGGTATGTTGCTTAGCCTAGTTGAACTACTCACCACTTAACGTCCTAACGGACTGTTTGAAGTGGGAGATTCCTAAGTACGGAAACCTAACGGTTTCTAATTCATTAGGCTATCCCCGTAGTTCCTACGGTTAGAAGTCTTATGGCTTCGTTTCTAAGATTTAGTCCTGCGTTAACATCTCTATCGTGATGTGTGCCACAAGAAGGACAATCCCACTCACGAAGATTTAAATTTTTAACGTCTTTGTTTTGATGACCACAATTTGAACATAGTTGACTAGACGCAAACGTCTTCGATACAACAACGACTTGCTTCCCGTACCATCTTGCCTTGTATTCCAACATGTTTCTGAACTGTGACCAAGATACTTCACTAATGGCTTTTGCAAGCTTACCGTTTTTCAGCATATTACTTACTTGCAGATCTTCAATACCAATTACATCGTGGTTTTTGATGAGTTCGGTAGAGATTTTATCTAAGTAATCTTTTCTTGCATTTGTAATATGCTCATGGATTCGTGCTAATTTCACACGTTGTTTATTCCAGTTCGAAGAACCTTTTATTCTTCTAGAAAGGATACGTTGTGCTTCCGCTAGCTTTTTTTCTAATGTACGAAAAAATTTAGGGTTTTTGTATGTAGTTCCATTTGAAAGAATGGCAAAATCCTTTAATCCCACATCAATTCCAACAGAAGAGCCTGTTTTCTGTAATTCTTGTACGTCTGTCTCAACTAACAAAGATACAAAGTATTTCCCACTTGGATTACGTCTAACGGTAGCACTCAGCATACGTCCTGTTACTTCACGACTCTTTGCAAACTTCACAAGTCCAAGTTTAGGTAGTTTGATTCTATTGTCTATTACAGCAATATTGCCATTTGTTTGTTTCGTTGTGTAAGATTGGATTTTATTCTGTTTGGACTTGAATCGTGGAAGATCGTTCTGTTTCTTGAAAAAGCGTGAAAAAGCATCTGAGAGGTTTTTTAATGTGGATTGAAGAGCAATACTATCTACTTCTTGTAACCAAAGCGTATCCTCCTGCTTCTTTAATTGAGTGAGCTCGGCAGAGCAAGAATGATAGGTTAATCCTTTGCCAGTTTCTTTATAAGTGTCATTCCAAAGAGCAAGAAAATGATTAAATACAAAGCGACTGCACCCAATTGTCTTAGCAATTAATATTTCTTGTCGCTTATTTGGATAGATACGAAACTTATATGATTTATTTACTAACATGGGTTGCACCTCGCTTTCTTGTATGATGCCTTCATTATACAAGAATCGTAGGCTTACGCCTACCGACATTCATCTCCCACCTAAAATTGGTGTTTCACACCTTCCCATTTTTGAGGAAGGAGTCTTCTGTCGGAAAAAGATAAAAAAACGATCATCAGTAAATAGAGAATAACATTCATGGATGAAGATACTCGTCATGTTGTAAATCTTGGTGATTATAAAAAGATGCATGCCCATAAAGAATCTCTTGCCTCTTTTCACTTTTTAATTTCGTATTAAATAATTTGATAATAACTCCATAAACTAAACTTACTTGTATCTCATAGGAGTGTATTATTCGTGAAAAAAATTTGGATAGTCCTCATTCTTTTAATCATATCTTTTTGTTCCACACAAATACCCATATATGCTTTTACAGATAGTCGTAAGGCGTATGAAAAAACAGGGAAGGTAATTTGGGAAGTAAATACAAAGGAAAAAATAGTTGCAATAACATTTGATGATGGACCTCACCCTGTTTTAACCCCTCAAATACTTGATATTTTAGCTAAATACAATGCGAAAGCAACCTTTTTCGTAGCAGGTAATAAAGTTAAAAGGTTTCCTGCTATTTTAAAAAGGCAAGTAAAAGAAGGACACGAAATTGCTAATCATACTTATAATCATATTTATGATAAAAATATTACCGCCGCTAAATTAACTGCAGAATTAAATCAAACGGATAAAATTATCAAGCAAATCACTGGCTATAAACCAGCGCTCTATCGTCCAGTTGGAGGCCTTCACAATGATTTAATTATTAATACAGCTATACAGAATGAGAAACTTGTTATTCTATGGTCATGGCATCAGGATCCTCAGGATTGGAGAAATCCAGCAGCTAGCAAAATTTCTAAATATATAACAAAAGGTATTAAACCCGGCAATATCATTTTACTCCATGATTGGAATGGGAGCGAATTTTCTCAGACATCTCAGACAGTTGAAGCATTAGAAAGTATCATGAGATATTTATACAGAAACGATTATGAATGTGTAACAGTATCTGAAATGCTCTATCG
>NZ_JBFUIN010000424.1:0-2653 GCF_056401855.1 Bacillus sp. P4_D3 | reverse complement strand
GTTATAGAGCAGCATGATATAAATTATGAGAAACAATGTATTGTATCATCGGTTCATGATGGTGTGAGTTTGTATGGAGAAGTGAAAGTACATGCTCTAAAAGATAGAGTTGAAGCATATCCAGAAGAACTGGCGAAAAGGATGATTTCAGAAAACCTTTGGTTAAGCAATCGTTGGCATAATCGAGAGGCTCTTTTGAAACGAAAAGATTGGCTTATGCTTTATGATGTTATTTGTGAAGTACAAAGAAATATATTTGGGGTCTTGTTTGGAATGAACCGAATGTACGTGCATCATCCTGCATTTAAATGGATGCCAGATAATGTGGAACGAATGAGTATTAAACCTGAAAATCTATATGAGCGTATGGCAAATACGCTGATAGRGGAACCGGAGTATAGTGTACAGGAGTTAGAAGTGTTAATCGAAGAGGTATTACATTTAGTAGAACAATATGCTCCAAAATTAAATATTGCTGAACAACAAAAGCATATTCAATATGCGAAGTAAAAAGAAGAGATGTAACAACAAGTTACATCTCTTCTTTTTTATTTAACTAATTTCCCTAGTACAGGTAAACGTTGAATACGATCACCGAGAATATGTGAAGCAAGTCCACTCGTTAGTACGAATAAAAGATAAGCAAATCCTCCTGCTGAGGCGCATATAAACACAATAATCAGTGATTCTACATAAGATTGACCAGGGATAATCCAGCTTATAAATGTTCTTAATGCGATTACAACAGCAGACATTGCCGCGGAGTAAACCKTAATAAGAAATACTGTTTTTGCTGTTTCGCCAATGTTAAATTTCGCAAATTTAACGATGCAGTACAACATAATAATATTTGAAACGAGGTATCCAAGAATTGTTCCAAGCACAGCGCCATGTCCACCGAATAAGTGTAAAAGTGGTGTGTTCAACAGAATTTTAACGAGAATACCGACTGAGAATGCAATCATTGTTTTTCTTTGATAATCAATTCCTTGTAATATAGCTGCTGAAACGGTGAAAATCGCACTTAATATAGCAGACGGTGCAAATGAAATTAAATATTGTGATCCATCAAGTGCAATTTCAGGATTTACATAAACCATGCGGAATGCATCGTAAGCGATACTAGCTAGACCGAATGCTGCTGGGATAGTGAAGAATAATAATACTTGAAATATCTTTGAAATTTGTCCTTGTAATTCATCTAGCTTCCCGCTTGTAAATGATTTCGTAATAGCTGGAATTATCGTTAATGAGAATCCGGTTGCAAGTGAAGCTGGAATCATAATTAACTTTTGGGCATAGTTCGTTATATAAGCGAAAACTGCATTAGCGGTTTCTAAAGGCTCACCCATTGCTCTAAGGACATCAGCAACGGTATATTGATCTACTAACGTATAGAGAGGGATTGCAATGCCTACAAATACAATTGGAATTGCATAACGCAGTAATTCCATATAAATACTTCTTAACGGAATGTTTGATGATCTTGTTTTCAGCTCACCTTCAGGAGGTTTTAATCCATTATATTTTTTCCAGTACATCATTAAAATAGAGACGCTGGCAAGTGCCCCGATAACAGCGCCAAACGTAGCAACTGCAACAGAAGAAGCTACTGAACCTCCTAATAGTTTTGAGACGATAAAACTACCAACTAAAATGAAAACAACGCGCGCGATTTGTTCCACAACTTGAGATACAGCACTAGGTTTCATATGTTGAAAACCTTGGAAATAACCACGTGTAACACTCATAGCTGGTACGATAATAAGCGCGAAGCTTAATGCTCGCATTGTAAGTGTTACGTCGGCGATAAATTGTGGATCTGGCGTTTTCGAGCGAATGATAAATTGTGATATGTACGGTGCTCCAATAAATAAAGTTAAAAATCCTAAAAAGCCCATAAATAACATCAATTTTACGCTCGAGTTATACAATTTTTTACTTGTACTATAATCACCAAGCGCATTATGTTTTGCAACAAATTTTGAGACGGCAATTGGAATACCAGCTGTTGAAAAGCTTAATAAAATACCGTACCAAGAGTATGCATATCCGTATAAAGCGACCCCTTGCGTTCCAACTAATAATTGGAAGGGGAAAAAGTATATAAAACCTAAAATTCGTGAAATCATTGTTGCACCGCTTAATAAAGCAGTACCTTTTAAAACTTTTGAAGTAGACAAAATTCTTTCCTCCTACTCGTGCTGCCTTGCATTTATCGTATACTACTATAAACCTGTTAGAGAAGTTAATACAGTATAAACCATAAATGTTCTAATACTATTCATTTAAAAGTCATATTTTGAATTTTTAAATAGAATGTAATGCATAAAATTTCAAAATATAAGTTGACACTATTTTTAATGTATGATAAAAATGATAGTAATCAATTCGGAAAATAATATTTGAGCAATGAAAGGGTATAGTAGTGAAAATCTCCCTATTTCAGAGAGCTGATGGTTGGTGTGAATCAGTATATAGATTATTCATGAAGTTCGTCCTGGAGCATCTTTCATAAATCTCACATTGTGAGGAAATGAAAGACGGTAGTGCATACCGTTATCAAATAAAGTGGTGAAGATTTTTTTCACAACTAGGGTGGTACCGCGATATATATCGTCCCTACGTATTTACGTAGGGACGTTTTTTATTT
>NZ_JBFUIN010000423.1:0-2660 GCF_056401855.1 Bacillus sp. P4_D3 | reverse complement strand
GCATACGAGATAACTTCGTGTCTCGTGGGCTCGGAGATGTGTATAAGWGACAGGTCTAGCTGTGCTAGAGAAAATGCGACATATTGAAAGGTTAAGGTTGTCTTAACCTTTCAATATGTCGCATTTTCTCTAGCACAGCTAGACCATCTAAATGTGGCATAATAATGTCTAAAACGAGTATATCAGGCTGCTTTTCTTTCAATAAGTTTAAACATTCTTGACCATTGTAAGCAATTCCAATAACTTCCATATCATCCTGAGCAGCAACATAGCTCTCTAGCATCGATACCAATTCTTTATTATCATCCACAAGACATACTTTAATTTTCTCCACAGTTTTTCCTCCCTTACCGAATCGATTCTTCCGACATGTGTAAGCTTCTAGGCTACATGAATTGTTCGACAATTGTGTGAAAATTCCCTTTAAAGTTTCTTACTTTCCGATAAAATCACAAAAAAATATGTTTATCGTTCATTTTTTTCCTTTCGCAACACATTCCATCATAGAATTACAGCGAAACGTTCAACCCTTTGCTTATATTTTACAACAAAAAACAGCTCTTGCGGAGCTTTTACAAAATTTCAACGAATTTTTCAAAAGAAAAGCGAGCTAATATGTATTAGCTCGCTTTTTTCTCTTGATCATAAATATTAATTCCAGCCTCATGTAACATCCATTCAATATGAACACCGTATCCTGACGTTGGATCATTTACAAATACATGTGTAACCGCACCAATTACTTTCCCATTTTGTACAATCGGACTTCCACTCATTCCTTGTACAATGCCACCCGTTTTTGCTAGTAAACGTTTATCTGTCACTTTTATAACCATACCTTTTGTAGCCGGGAACTTTTGTGGTACTGTACTAACAACTTCAATATCAAACGCTTCCACCTTATCTTGATCAATAACTGTTAATATTTTCGCTGGCCCTTCTTTTACTTGATTGGATAATGCGATAGGCATTGCTTTATCCATTATGCCGTTTGTCATATTTGTATTTAATTTCCCAAAAATACCATACGGGCTATTTATTGTAATATTACCAATCACTTCACGATCCGGTGAAAATCTTGCTAATTTTTCTCCCGGGTTCCCGTGACTTCCTCTTTCAATAGACGTTACTGTCGAACGCATAATTTGTCCATCTTCTACTTGAATTGGCTTTTTTGTATCATTATCGGAAATTACATGACCAAGCGCTCCGTATTTCATAGAATCTGGATGTACAAACGTCATCGTTCCGATACCAGCTGCTGAATCACGAATATACAATCCAATTCGGTAAGAAGATTCACCATTGTCTTTTTGTGGTGTTAGCTTAGCACGAATATATTTTCCATCTCTTAATAAAACAAGATTAAGCGGTTCACCTGTTTCTCCACTATTATGAATAAATGGTGCTACATCACTCATTCTTTCAATTGTTTTACCATTGATTTCGGTAATCATATCTCCAATCTGTACACCAGCTGTTTCACCAGGAGATACTTTACCCTTTTCAGTTTGAATTAAATGATGGCCTACAACAAGTACACCTTTTGTGTTCAATTTTACACCAATCGATTGTCCACCTGGAATAACTTTAAAATCTTTTAATACTTTCACATTTACTTTTTTCACTGGAAAACCAGCAAGTTGAAACACCATATCAGCTTCACCATTTTGGTGAGAATTTACCATAAGTTCTTGTTCATTTGAACTTACAGTAAATACATTACGATTTGTAGATGAAGCCTTAAAAACTGGTAATGATGCTATTTCTGATTGTTGTCCTTCAAAAACAACAAGTTGCTTCGGCGATGAAATAAACGTTCGAAGCGGTTTAAAACATCCAATAAAAACTAGAGAAACAAGGAGACAAAGACCTATTATTTTTCGAAATCTTTCTAATTTCAATTTGTTCACTCTCCTCGCTCCTACCCACATTCAGCCTCTTGGCTTCACTTTTTAATCTCTCCTTGCAGTGCTTTATTTATAACCGGAAGAATTAAGAAATCGTCATTTGAGAAAAAAAAGCTATCCATTACTGGATAGCCTCTGCTGTCTGTTTGAAATGATGCGCTTGCGTAAGTAACTCTTTCGCATGCTCTGTCGTTAAATCTGTAATTTCAACACCAGAAATCATTCGAGCAATTTCTGTTACTTTTTCATCCGTACTTAACACAGTAACCGATGTAATCGTCCGATCATTCGCCACTTGTTTTCTAATAAATAAATGCGAGTCCGCCATTGAAGCTACTTGAGGTAAGTGCGTAATACAAAGTACTTGCGAGTTTACTGATACACGATAAATTTTTTCCGCAATAGCCTGCGCAACCCGACCACTCACACCCGTATCCACTTCATCAAAAATAACAGATGCAACACCTTGATGCTTAGAAAAAATGCTTTTTAAAGCTAAAATAATACGAGATAACTCTCCGCCAGAAGCGACCTTTGAAAGTGGCTTTAACGGTTCACCCGGATTCGTTGAAATATAAAATTCCACATGATCGTAGCCATCCGCCGTAAGTTTTACCGGTGTTCCTTCCACGAGAGGTTCTTCTACATTTCCTACCCTCTTCATAATTCTCACTTCAAATTTCGTTTTTTCCATATATAGTTCTTTTAATTCTTGATGAATAGCGCTTGTAAGATGATCCGCAAGCTCAT
>NZ_JBFUIN010000422.1:0-2674 GCF_056401855.1 Bacillus sp. P4_D3 | reverse complement strand
GTTACATTTTCAAAAATAGTTGGTTCTATGTACCAGCCGCTGCCCACATCACTGTGAATGTTCCCTCCAGCAACTAAGCTACCCCCTTCTTGAAGCGTAATATCCAAGAACGATTTCACTTTATTAAAGTGTGCTTCTTCAATCATGGGGCCAATGGCAACTGACTCATCCATCGGGTTACCCAATTTCCAGCTTGTTAAGCCAGACTTTAATTTTTCTAATAATTCCTCTTTGACAGATTCATGCACGATCAAACGGGAACCGCAGCTGCAGTTTTCACTCATATTCCAAAAAGCAGCTGATAAAATATGCGGAACAGCCGCATCCAAGTCAGCATCTTCAAACACGACTTGTGGGCTTTTGCCACCACACTCTAAGACAATTTCTTTGAGGTTACTTTCTGCTGAGTATTTTAAGAAATACCTGCCGACTTCCGTTGAACCGGTAAATGATACAATGTCCACATCCATGTGACGCCCTAATGGCTCGCCTACTTTTTCACCTAAACCACACACTAAGCTTAAAGCGCCTCTTGGAACACCCGCTTCATAAGCAAGTTCAATCATACGGTAAGCACTGAGTGGAGTTAATTCCGCCGGTTTCACAATGACTGAATTCCCTGCAGCTAATGCAGGTGCCACTTTCCAAGCAAACATTTGCGCGGGAAAGTTCCAAGGTAATACCGCACCCACAACGCCAATCGGTTCAGTGACAATCAAGCCCAAAGCATCTTTACCCGTAGGAGCCACTTTGCCAAAGAGTTTATCAATCGCTTCAGCGTACCAATAAAACGTATCGATCGTTGCTGGCATGTCAGTATTTAAACATTCGGTAATCGGTTTTCCAGCATCTATACAATCTAAGGCAGCCAGTTCTTCGCTATGTTCTTCGAGCAATTGTGCCCAGCGAATCATCACTTTCTTACGCTCATTAGGGGATAATTGACTCCAAATCCCTGCTCCAAATGTCTCCCTCGCCACTTTAACAGCCGCATCCACATCCCGCTCATCTCCATCGGCAATATAGCCAATGAAGCTGTTGTCGATGGGAGTTCGGTTTTCTAATTTGTCGGCAGAACTCGTAAAACCATCAATTAAGTTGCCTGCCCATAGCTTTCCTTCTTTAGCAAGGGCAAAAATTTGTTCTCTTGATACAGCCATTTGTCTCTCCTCCAGATTATTTATTAAAGAAAGCTAAGAATTCCGCCTTTTCCTCTTCTGATAAATCAGATAATGGGAGGCGTACCGCGCCAACGTTGATTTCACCTTTTAGGCAGCCTAGTTTGGCTTTTTGGTTGTAGTTGCCAGATTCCATTGAATGAATAGCAGGGTGGATTTCACGCATAATTTGTCGAGCCTTGTCCCAGTCACCAGCTTGCGCAGCATTAAACATGGCAACTTGCTCTTCTGGGAACACATTCCCTGCACCAGCAATCCAGCTTTTCGCACCCCAGAAGAAAAAGTCTACAGCTTGATCATCACAGCCACAAATCACTTCAAAATTCTCAAATGGGGTTTGCAGCAAACGTAAAGCACGACTAAAGTCACCACTGCTCTCTTTAATAGCGACAATATTCAGTTTTTTAGACAGATGCACCACTGTGTCATGCTCAATTTCAATGCCAATGCGAGCAGGAAAATTGTACATGATAATCGGTAAATCGGTTGCTGATGCCACAGTTTCGTAATGGGCAATCACACCCGTTTGGTCAGGCAGGCTATAAGGAGTTGGTGATAACATTAAGCCTTCATAACCCAATTCTTTCGCTTGCTTGGCACGGTTAATCGCTCCTTCAGTTGATAAATCATTGATACCTGCAATTAAAGTTACGCGACCTTTAGCCACTTCTGCCACAGTTTTTAAAACGGTTTCACGCTCTGCTTCATTTAAAGCGTAATATTCGCCAGTCGTGCCACACACCACTAAACCATTAACACCTTTATCAATAAATGTGTTAGTCAATTGCTTTAAAGTATCTACATCTAAACTTTTATCGTTTTTAAACGGGGTCACCAACGGAACTAAAATACCATGAAAATTCATCTTCATTCTCCTCAAGTGTTTATTCTTTTTAGTAATAGATCACTTCAATTAAAAATCATTTTTGAAGTGATACTTCAATTACTTACGATAATAACACACCGATTTTCTATTGTAAATGGAATTTTCAGAATATTCTTTAGATATATTCTTCTTTTTTGAGCTAGTATCACTTACTATTTAAGTGGCACTTCATTTAAAAGTGGATTTTGGCACATCGATTTCTTGTTATCGTTCTTTAATTAGGGCTATTGTGTTATTCTTATGAACGTGCGCTCCTTATATTTAGGATTTGGACAGTAGTACCAAACCTAGTTATAAGGGGTTTTCACATAGCTAATCAGTTCAACAATCTATAAACTAATCATTAAAATACATTTATTCAAAAATATCTTAACTAACTTTTTTATTTTCATCATGAGGTTACATCCAGCACCTTACTAAATAAATTTCCCTAGAATAGTAATCATGATTAATGTCAGTAACGGGAGTGGAGAAAAGTGAACGATTTAATTGGAGTAAAAATAAAGAGTTTGAGAAAAGAKCGTAAGTTAACATTAAAACAAATTGCTGATCAGACGAATCTTTCAATCAGCTTTTTATCGCAAGTCGAACGATCAAAATCATCCATAAC
>NZ_JBFUIN010000421.1:0-2685 GCF_056401855.1 Bacillus sp. P4_D3 | reverse complement strand
GACATATCACCGATCTCATCTAAAAACAACGTTCCCTTATGGGCCAACTCAATCTTCCCAGGCTTACCACCTTTTTTCGCTCCTGTAAAAGCCCCCTCTTCGTATCCAAATAATTCAGCCTCCAAAAGATCCCTCGGAATCGCAGCACAATTCAAACGAATAAATGAACCCCTAGCACGCGGACTTGCACGATGTACCGCATGCGCAAAGAGCTCCTTCCCTGTACCGCTCTCTCCTCTTATCAAAACGGTAGACCGACTTTTAGAAACCTTCAAGGCCATCGTTTTAACTTCTTTCATTTTCGCACTCTCTCCTATAATACTTTGAAAGGACAACCTACCTTCTTGCAACCGCTGTAATTCAGTTTGATAGTAAGATAACTTTGATTCCATTGCACTAATCTGATCCCCCAAAGCTTTAAACTGCTGTATATCATGAAACATAATTTTACCAATCGCACCAATAACCTCACCGTCCTTAACAATAGGTATGCGAGTTGCGATAATATTCCGATTACTTATACGCTGGATATGCCCAATTTCCACCTGTCCCGTCTTCACGATAATATGCATCCTCGTATTCTCAACAACCTCCGTACAATGCTTACCTATCGCTTCCTTTGGATCATCAATCCCTAAAAATTGTGCATAAGAACCACTTAAAAAATTGACAATCCCTTGTTCATTTACCCCTAGAATACACTCCGACAGTAAATTCAAGGCATTTTCATACCGACTGATGATACTTTCCAAGGACTGTATACTTTTTTCCTTGTTTTCCAAGATGGCAATTGACCCATCTTCTTTCCCGCTCTGATATACACGGGATTCATTCATAATCAATACTTGGTTTCCCACCTTACACTCGTACTTGTACAAACTATCATTTTGATTCACTACTAGCTTTTTACGATCAGGAATAATCGTTGATATATGCTTACCTATTATTTCATTTTCTTTTTTATGTAACATGCTGCAGAATGGTTGGTTGCTGAATGTGATGATTCCATCATGACTTATGACAGCAATTCCGTTATTCATTACCTGAAGAGCCTGGCTTGTTAACTGCAAATTCATTCTTTCATCCATATGCATTTGGAAGCCCCCCCTATCAAATTGTGCTCTTTCTCGCATGTATTATATATTCATTTTAAACATTTACTTTCCTTCGGCTCTTCCGTTTGAAGTAATAATTTCTTGAACCAGTAATATAGCTGATTAACCGGTAGGTTCTTTTTTGACACCTGTCAGGTTTTAATAATCCAATTTCTTTAAATCCTTGGATGTAAGAAGATGAATCTCATGGGCTATTTACAACTTGTAGGTGAGGAATATTTGACGCTTACCTTAGATACCTAATGAGTTTTATGAAAAGTAAAAAACAGTTGATGGAGTGTCTTCCATCAGCTATTTTAATTACGAATTTTGGTGATGAAACCCATAATTATTAGATTTACTTTAGCATAGCTTCTTATCCCCCAATCCCCAACTAAACCATCTCCCATGCCCTTCCGTTTCCCCAACAGTTTCACAATATTCGTTTCCGTTAATATAATAATCAATATGAAGGTCCCGGTCCCACATATTGTTATATAGGTGGAATACATCACGTTTTGCACCGATTTCTTTAATTTGTTTTTCTAGCGCATGTTTTACTTGCTTAGGTATTTGATTTGCGACGTGTGTATGGAAAATGCAGATAACAGCATCTTCACTTATTTGTTCAATAATAGATGGCAACAGCTCTACACCGTCTCCTTCTATTAATCGGACGGATTCATTTTTAACTAAAGATGCTGCTTGATCGAACAGTTCAAGTCTTTCTTTATGTTCTGGCCAAATTAGTGCACGTAGCCATAAATAATCTTCCTCATTATGTAAATCATTCACATGTAAATCAAGCCCGATTCTTTCTACGACAGGTGGACTTTGTTTTAGAAAACGGGGCACATTCTCCCCTCTTATTTCAGAGGTTAAATGTACATTCGAATTTATATTTCCATATGTTTCATCTGTTCCGTACGAATAGCTATATTGGTCCCAGAACAGTTGTAATCCAGAACTTGTACCAATTTCAATTATCACTAACGGTTTATTCACTTTGTTAAATATGCAGCAGAAACTTGGGTATAAGTATGCACATCGTCTTACTTCATTCGTTTGAACGAGTTTCGTTTGTAATAAAGTAATGATTTCTTCTCGGTACTCATTACAGAAATCTTTAAATTGTTCAAAAGCTTTATCTAAATTTGTTTTAGCATTTTCAACTAAGCTACTATAATACGTTTTTAAATGATGGTCTTTTCCTTTTAGCAATAAATAATGTACTGCACCTAATAATAAGTTTGGGATTGGTTGCCCTACTTGAGCGTAGGAAGATAGTGTAAGTACTTCCTCATCTTCAGAAATCTTCATTGATAAGTATTCGTATAAATCACTTGATCCTTTACATTCCTTGATTGAAAAATTTCGAAATAAGTTTGCGACTTGTTCTTTTGTAAGCATTTGTATCCCTCCTTGGTTATTTTCAGAATAATCTTATCATTTATTTGTTATTTACTCTATTTTTTCAAATTAGATGTTACAAAAATAGAATTTTACTAGTTTCCAAAGATAAAACATAAAAATAGAAGTTTTTTTGGGATAACATCAAAATGGAATTCTTCTCCAAATTCCGCTTTACTAC
>NZ_JBFUIN010000420.1:0-2686 GCF_056401855.1 Bacillus sp. P4_D3 | reverse complement strand
CCTTTATTCCCTCTAGCGGGACTCCTGAAAAGGCCCATACATATATAACTGTAAGTGCTATAAAAATAATCCAGCGATATACACTCGGTTTCTTCGGTTTCGGTACGATTATCGTCGTTTTACTCATTATAATTTCTCCCGCAACAATGTACTTACATAATCAATTAGTAATACAACAACAAGAGTATAAATAATAATAGAAGCAGTTTGTTGATATTGTAAAAATCCAAGTGTACGATCGTAATATAATCCAATACCCCCCGCTCCTACTAAGCCTAGAACAGCTGCTGCACGCACATTCACCTCAAATGTATAAAGGACATAGGAGACAAAGTGCGCTTTTACTTGCGGAATTACCCCATAAACAATCCATTGCACCTTATTTGCTCCTACCGCTGTCATCGCTTCTAATGGACCTGGGTCAATTGATTCAATTGACTCATACAACAATTTCGCCACGAGTCCAATCGAGAAAAAAGTAAGCGCCAAAATACCTGAAAGTGGTCCTATTCCAAAAATAGCTACGAAAATTGCCGCTAATAATAAATCTGGTATTGTCCGGATAAAATTTAAAATCAATCGAGCTGGACTGTACAAAAATGCGCTAGTAAACACATTACTTGCCGCAAATAGTGCAATTGGAATAGCTAAAATCGCTCCTAAAGTCGTCCCAATAATTGCCATGCGTATTGTATCTAACATTGCTGTTGTAATAACTTGAAAATAGCTCCAATCTGGCGGCACCATCTCTTTCAGCAAATCCATCATATTAGGAAAACCAACTACTAGTTTTGCAAATGATGCGTCGACCTGCACACTACTTCCCCACAAAAGTAAAATAACTAGAATAGCCGTTAACATATGTTTCAATTTACTCGGCGGCTTCGGTATCGATTTCGAATATATCGTCACGTCATTCATTTAGCTGCCACCTCTAATAATTCGCTTTTCTGAGCTACGTCCCCATAAATTTCAGCAAATTTTTCATCCGTTGCCTCTTCTACTGAACCATCAAAAACAATTTCACCTGCATGTAATCCAATAATGCGTGTAGCATATTGCCTAGCTAAATCAATAGAATGTAAGTTTACAATTGTCGTAATTCCAAAATCTTCATTAATTTTTTTCAAATCATCTAGCACTTGCTTTGTTGTCAACGGATCTAACGATGCAACAGGTTCATCTGCCAATATGATTTTCGCTTCTTGCGCCAACGCTCTAGCAATCGATACACGTTGCTGTTGTCCTCCTGATAATTCATCAGCCCTCGCATATGCTTTTTCTAAAATATTTACTCTTTTTAACGATTGAAATGCAAGCTCCAAATCCTCTTTTGGAAATAGACCTAACGTTGTACGCAGTGTCGAATGATACCCAACACGTCCAGCTAATACATTCTTCAATACCGTTGACCGCTTTACAAGGTTAAAGCTTTGAAAAATCATACCAATATCTCGACGCATACGTCGTAACCCTTTTCCTTTTGCAGCAGTAATAGACTCACCTTCTATTATGATTTCACCTTCCGTAATCTCATGAAGGCGATTTACCGATCTGAGAAGTGTAGACTTTCCAGCCCCGGATAACCCGACCATTACAACAAACTCACCTTTTTGAATTTTCAAGTTTATATTATTCAATCCTTTTGTACCATTCGGATACACTTTGGAGACATTTCGAAACTCTATCACACCTCTTACCTACCTTCTATGTATTCAAAACGGCAAACTAACTGAAACTACAACCCTTCCAGTTAGCTGCCATTTTCATATGTATTATTGCGTTTTTACTTTCTTTCCGTATTCACGAACGATATCAAATTTACTATCATCAGATTTAACGTATCCTTCATGTGAGTATACTTCTTTAATGATTTTGTGCCCTTCCTCATTCTTTCCTATTTCAATGAAAGCATCCTGTAATTTCTTGCTCCACTCTGCATCTAAATCAGAACGTACAGAAATCGTATCGTTTGGAATTTTCTCCGTAAATTTCACTATTTTCGTTTGATCGAATATATTAGGATAATCTTTTTTTACAATATTACGAGCATCTTGGAATACAACAGCTGCATCTACATCACCATTTAAAAGAGCAATAAGTGACTGATCATGACCTTTTAATGTAACAGGTTTCACATCTTTCAACGGATCAATTCCCTCTTTTAACAATACAGCCGCAGGCCATACATACCCCGCTGACGATGTTACATCTTGATAACCAATTTTTTTACCTTTTAAATCTTTTACACTGTTAATATTAGAATCTTTCTTAACAACAAACTCAGATTTATAAAAGTCTACTAAATCTTTTGTAGGAGCTCCTGTCTCATCATCTACACCAAAACGTTGTGCCTGTAAAATTACATTTGCAGCCTTTTTCTCATGCGCTAACACATACGCTGTTGGAGGTAAAAAGCCTACATCTACTTGCTTAGATGCCATCGCTTCTACAATTGTATTGTAATTCGTTGAAATACTAACTTTTACCGGCATATTTAATTTATCACTTAATAGCTTTTCCAACGGTTTTGCCTTCGCCTCTAACGTATCTGCATTTTGAGAAGGAACAAATTGAACATTTAAAGTCTTCGGTACATAACCTTTTTTCGTATCTTCATTTTTACTTGCACTTGATTCCTTCGTTCCACAGCCACTTAATAATCCCGCTGCTAGTACAACTGTTG
>NZ_JBFUIN010000419.1:0-2690 GCF_056401855.1 Bacillus sp. P4_D3 | reverse complement strand
TCTACGCAATTTAAATACATTTCAATGGCTTTATCACCTTGAGCATGTACTGTAATTTGATATCCTTTTTTATGTGCTTCACCTAAAACTTTATATATTTCTTCCTCACTATAATAAAGAATCCCGAAATTGTTAGGATCACTGGAGTAGGGTTCTCGAGTTGCAATCGTTGGACCAGAGCTACTTCCATCTAAAAATATTTTAGCCGGCCCAACCCTAAATTTCTCATCCCCTGTACCGGTTACTATCCCTGCATTCATCATTTTATTTACAAATTTATCGGATTCATTTATGGTACCAATTATTGCATATACCCGAACGCCGATGTCTTTAGTTTTTATAGCTGTTTGTAATAAACGATAACAATTAGAATCAAAAGTAGCTGCTTCATGAATACTCGTGATACCCCCTGAAATGAAATGATCCGACGCGATTTTAACAGCTTTCATAAGTTCAGCATCTGTATAGCTTGCTACATCATTCATCTTCATATTTGCAGCCTCAAATAATTTCCCTGTAATTTCTCCCCTCTCATCCTTTTCAATTACTCCACCTTGAGGATTCGGTGTATTTTCGTCAATTCCAGCCTTCTCTAGTGCTGCTGTATTTACGATACAGATATGTCCGCACGTACGAGAAATGATGATTGGATGCTCCGTTGAAATGGCATCTAGCTCTGCAATCGTTGGATACCTTTTCTCCTTTATGGTCGTTTCATTAAACCCCCAAGCTCTTATCCACTCACCTTCTGGAGTTTCCAACGCTTTTTGCTTAAGCTCATTCAGCACATCTGCAACAGAGTCGATGTGACTTTCTTTACAACTGATATTCAACTGAAAAACCCCATATAAAACCAAGTGTGTGTGTGCATCAATAAATCCAGGAAGAAGAGATTTCCCTGCTAAGTCAATGACTTCCGTCTTCTCTCCAATAAATTTATTCATTTCTAAATTTGAACCGATCCCAATTATTCGATTATCCTTTATTGCTACAGATTCCACTATTGAGTTTTGTCTATCTGATGTAATAACTTCACCATTAATAAATACTAGATTTGCATTCATACATACACCATCCTTTTTATATAAGTACAATTTAGCAATTGTTATCTATCATCCTATTCATTATAATAAGCATCATTAAAACGCTTTCATTAAACAACATCCCTAGGATAAGGCGTTTTTCTTTGTTAGTAAAAATGGTGACCCCCTAACATTCCAATAAAAGAAAAAATCCATTGCATACCTCCCTCTATAAAGTGAAACTTTAATCATTCCATACTGTACACCTTTATATTGCAAAAATCATGCCATTAATTTGGAACGAAAACACGAAAAATAGACGGAAAATTATAAAAATTCAAATTAAATCTAGCTATTGTGAGATATAATGAATTAAATTCGTTTCAACTGATTCATAAATGGTTCGTTCTTTTCACTAATTCCTATCAATTTCGAACCACTTTTGGTTCGAAATTGATGCATGAATAGGAGGATTCACGTCATGTCCGACATTCCTGTCCAAATTGAAAACAAATATCTTTTAAAAATTCTCGATAGTCTTGAAAGTGGGATGAATATTGTTGACAAAAATGGAACGATTATGTGGATAAATCAAGCAGGTTGTAAGCTCTTTAACAAAAGCAAGGAAGAATTGATTGGTAGAAATATTTTCGTTCTGAAAAAAGAGGGTGCGTTCACCCCATCCGTAATCGAAATGGCTTTACAAAATGGAAGTACTGTAACCACTGTGCAAGAAATTACTGGTGGTAATAAGATGACAGTAACAGGGGACATTATTTTGGATGAGCAGGAAAACCCCATTTATTTTGTAGCACATGGTCATGATATAAGCAATTGGATGGATAATGTTTCTAAACTAGAATGGGAAGAATTAGCCCCCGTATTGAAGCGGTATTTGCTAGAAATAAAAAAAATGAATACCCGATATATTCTAATAAAGGAGGAACAGTCCTTTATCGGACATAGCAAAGTACATAATTTGCTTGCTGAAATCATGGAAAGAGTGGCAAGTGTTGATTCAACTGTGCTTATTAACGGAGAAACAGGAGTTGGAAAAAACGTAGTTGCGAAGCGTATTCATAAGTTGAGCGAACGAAACAGTCAACCCTTTATCCACTTAAATTGTGCAGCAATTCCCGATACACTTCTCGAATCTGAATTGTTCGGCTACCATAAGGGAGCCTTTACAGGTGCTAATTCAAAAGGGAAAACAGGGCTCGTCAAAACAGCCGAAAAAGGAACGCTTTTTTTGGATGAAATTAGTGAACTTCCGCTACATCTGCAGCCCAAACTCCTCCAATTACTGCAGGACAAGACCTATATGCCTATTGGCGGTTCACAGTTAGTAAAGGCTGATATTCGCATTATTGCAGCAACAAACCGCAAAATCGAGGAAATGGTAAAAGAGGGAAAATTCCGGGCCGATCTATATTATCGACTTCATGTTTTACCAGTAAACATTCCGCCGCTACGCGAGCGACATGAAGATATTTTTCCGCTACTCCATTTCTATTTGCAAAAGTATAACCAAATATTCAACCAGACACGTACCTTCTCGCAGCAAACGATAGGTGTTTTACAACGTTATCAGTGGCCCGGAAATATTCGCGAATTAGAAAACACTGTTGAGCAGCTCGTTATTATGGCTAAAAAGGACAACATCTCGAC
>NZ_JBFUIN010000418.1:0-2694 GCF_056401855.1 Bacillus sp. P4_D3 | reverse complement strand
ATCTACTGTAAATGGATGAACTTCTAATCCATAATTCTTTATTTTTTTTACGTAGGCTGCATCAATATATTTGTAATTCATACCAAGACCTATGCAGTATGTTTTATACTTTTCTATTTCTGATTCTGTTAATTGAACTGCTTTTTTATATGATAATAATTGTACTAGCGGTATATTGGCATTTAAATTATGAATCTTTCGCAGACTTTCTTCACTAAATGATTGAATAATAACTTTATCATTTATTTGGTAGTGATTAATAATTTCTAATAGTTTTTCTTCCATTCTAGGATATTCATCTGGCGATTTTGTTTCGATATAATAGTTAGCATTATGTCCAAACGTTTCAATAATTTCTTCTAGTGTTGGAACTTTAGCACCTTCAAATTCTTCCTTTGCTAAATTGGAATTCTTTTTATTGAAAAAAGATCCTGCATTTAGTTTCTTTATTTCTTCTAATGTATGTTCTTTAACTAATCCCATACCGTTTGTTGTACGGTTTAATGTTTCATCATGCATAGCTATTAAATGTCCATCTTTTGTCATTTGGAGATCTATTTCTATATAGTCACCTTTTAATTGTTGTCCTAATGTATAAGCCACTATTGTATGTTCTGGTGCATATGCAGAAGCACCTCTATGCGCAATGTTTTTTATATAATTTGATTGATTAGTAGCTTTTATATAATTATGTTCATTTACTTGTTGAAAAACAAAGATGCTTATTACTGTGAAGAAACAAATGATTGTAATTATAGATGTTTTTTTCATAACGGTATGTTAACTCCTATATTTAAAACAATTTGACTTGGATGATTTACTCAAATAAATGCCGATTTTCAAAAACAGTCATTTGTCCTACAACTTGAAAGCCGGATTTTTTATAAATATTTATTCCATCAGGTGAAGCTTGTAATACGCAATACGTATTTTTTAGTTGTTTAGCTTCTTGCAGTAAGAAATTAAACATAGTAGAGCCGAATCCTTGTCCTCTCATTTCTTCTTTAGTCGCAATATCATAAATACCGACACTATCTTTCGTACATACTAAAGAGCCAACAGATACTACCTCACCTTTATAAAGACCTAAGTATAGTTTCATGTCATCGCTATTCCATAAATCTAAAGAAGAAATTTGATTATAGTATGATTGAACATTAGAGCCTTCCGCTGATGTACCGAATAAAGCCGCTAATGTTTCGCCAAATTTTTGTATTTGTACCGGCGAAGTTGCTTTTTGTATTGTAAAACCTGCTGGTATGTCTATTGTAGGAAGAATTGTTTGTAAATCTGCAACCATTGCAATATTATTTTCTGCTTCTATTAATCTAAGTTTTAGTAACTCGTTCTTAAGTGTATTCTCTCGCTTTGCATCCCAACACCAAACACTCATGGGGAACCCTTTTTGATTAAAGTATTCTATCTCCGCACATAATTCCTCGTTTCCTTCCGTTAAGTTGTTGTTTAATAAAGTAATAATATTAAATGTATCTGTAGGTAAACCACAGTTAACGGCAATATAATCCTTCGTTTTCTTTACACTCATTCCTTGCACATGTCGAGCAACATATGTAGTTTTATATGTAAAATTATCTATAAGTAACTTTTGATAATTCATCAATCGTGCTCCTTTCATAGAAAGTAATAATTTAATAGCTCCTATATTAAATATAACATATAAGAAATTTCACTTAATCAATGATATCCCCCTTTTTAACCCCTTTATATCACACGATGTAGCATAATAAGAATTAAAAATGATATAACATTGTCGGAATGAAAAAAGTGGTATATAATAAATATTAACATTACTAGTAATTATTTTAGGTATTCCTAGAATAAAGGAGCGATACATATGAAAATTACTATTTATTTCGGAAGTCATGAAGATCAAGATGTTCGTACTATGGACTGTCATTTAGATGTAGAAGATACAGAAGAGATTGTTTCTGTATCATAATATAAATAATCGGGATGAACCCTATTCCCTACAGCGTTTAAGACACCTTTTACAGGTGTCTTTTTTATTGTTTTTTCATCAAAAACCCTTTACTTTAGAGCGTTTTAATAGTAAAATATAAATATACGAACAAACGTTCTTTTTGATTTATTTGTACATGAAGGGATGATTTTAATAATGGCTCAAGCAAAGCGCAGAGGAAGAAAAAAGCAAACACCTATTATTTCAAATACAGGCTTTATCGGCTCTGTCTTTATTGATACATTGGAGTTACAAAAGAAATCCTATTATTTCGCTCGTAAAAAACTTCAAATTGTTCATCACGTACTAGATGGTCTATCTGGGGCAACGAGTGCATTATTTAAAGAACATAATATCTCCGCATACATGTCATGTGTGTATTTACATAAACAAAAGAAAATCGGCTTTGTTCTTTCAACAAAACCGTTTGAACAAAGTGATGGGTTTGCTTACTTTATAAATTATTTAATCGAAAAGAATTTTTACGGTAACGAAGAAGTAGAATATCAAGAAGTATTTAATACAGGTTTTATTGGTGTAGTATTCGCGGATTTATCTAGTATAGATCGCTTTAATTTTGAGTTTGAAATGGGTATGTTAACGAAATTAATGAAAGATATGATTATTCCGGTTAAAGAGATCTTTTTACGCCACAATGTACCGGCTTACATCTCCACTTCTCATTTAGAGGAACAAAATAAATTAGGTTTCGT
>NZ_JBFUIN010000417.1:0-2714 GCF_056401855.1 Bacillus sp. P4_D3 | reverse complement strand
GCAGTAGGGGGACATAATTTATATGCAAATGTGAATGAAGAAGAAGGAAAACAAATGATTGAAGAAGCCATTCAACAAGGAATCACATTCTTTGATACAGCGGACTCATATGGTTTTGGTAGATCAGAAGAATTAGTAGGAGAGGTTTTAAAAGGAAAGCGTCATGAATATGTACTTGCTACAAAAGGTGGAATACAGCCGTTATTAAATGGAGAAACGTATGTTAATAATGAACCGAGTTATTTAAGAAATGCTGTGGAAAATAGCTTAAGAAGACTACAGACTGATTATATTGATTTATATTATTTGCATTTTACAAATCCTGAAACAAGTTACATAGATTCAATCGGAGAGCTTACACGCCTAAAAGAAGAAGGGAAAATCCGTTCAATTGGAATATCCAACGTAAACGTAGAGCAATTAAAAGTAGCGAATCAGCATGGAGATATAGATGTTGTACAATCGCCGTACAATATGTTAAATCGTACTGCCGAGGAAGAACTATTACCGTATTGTATAGAAGCTGGTATTTCATTTATACCGTATGGACCTCTTGCCTTTGGAATATTAGGTGGTAAATATACAGAAGATTTTAAATTAAACGAAGGCGATTGGCGTCAAAGTGTAAATCTATTTGAAGAAAATACATATAAGAGTAACTTTAAGAAAGTTGAAAAATTAAAAGGCTTAGCTAAAGAAAATAGTATTGAGGTGTCTCATTTAGCGTTAGCATGGTTATTAAATAAAGAAGGAATTGATACTGTTATTCCTGGCGGGAAGCGAGCAGAGCAGATAAGAGAAAGTGTAAGAGCGGTGGACGTTTTATTGAATGAACAGGATATGCGGCAAATTGAATATATATTAGAAGATTAGAAGGGAAGAGGTGAGTATTTTAACGCTGAGCTTCTTTTCTACAAAAAAATAAAAAATCCCTACAGAGATAGGGATTTATATATCGGCATATAGTTCCTTGGAAAAGGATATACTTAGCTTACTATACTGGAGTGCGTATGTTTGTGAAATAGATGTGAAAGTAATGTGAAAAATGGCGTAATAAAAAGCACTGTTTTAGCTAAAACAGTGCTTTTCTCTTTGATTGCACAGTTGCTGCATTTTCATCATGTATGCCTGCTTCTTCAGTAATTCGTTTTTTTACTTTATTTAATAGATGGTCTACTGCTTCACCAAAATAATTAGCTTCGCTTTTTGTGCGGGCTTCTCGTAAACATTTATAGTTTTCTAGCAGTTCCTCTTTTTCGGAGTTTGTTAAGAAATCTTCTATTTTCTTTTTTGTCATACGAAACACCCTTTCTTCTGACAAACGACGCAATAGAAAATATTTATTTTTCATTATAACAATAATTTTTAAAGGAAGTATAGATTAACGTCGTAATAATTTGTCAATTTCTTGAATTTTCTCATCAGCTTTCCCAATTTGTGAATTTTTAGCCTGTTCACCACCTAGAGCTTGATGAAGTAAAAATGTTTGGCCTGAAATAGCGGTTACAATAGATACTTTTATTATTTCTTTAATTAAGGTGACATCGAATAAAACAAGTCCAAGAAGTGCAGCTAGGCTACCGGTAAATATATCGGTTAAAAACCCAAAGTGGAAAAACGTTTTTAAACGGCGTGGAAGCAATAACTTACCTTGGTTATTGATCAGATGGGAAACGAAGCCAGTAACGCCACCAACAAGAACAGCAGTTAGCCATTGATACATTTCCATCGAATCCACTCCTTTTAGTGAATAAGATTCGTTTACTAAATATATATTCCTTTTTAAATTTTATATAAGCATATTGAGAAAGTTTGTTCTGGCTAATTGCTTGTTCAATTTAATTATAACAGAAAAATCTGATATATTTCAGTCTATTATATGAAGCCTTTTTTCATTAATATGAATTCAGAAAGGGGTGCGTGAAATGTATATAGATTATCGAATAAGAAGTGTAGATGGTTATACAAAAAATATAGGGGAACTTGTAAGTATGATGGAGCATACGCGGGCAGTAACATTACAGGAAATAGAGGATTTAGCAGTGGAGCAATTGGATTTAATAATGCCGAGTGGTGAGAATTCAATTGGTGCTTTACTAAAGCATATAGCGGCTATAGAAAAAGTCCATCAGCTTATTTCTTTTCAAAATCGTGATTTTACAAAAGAAGAATTAGAAATATGGGAAGATGCACTGTATTTAGGGGAAGCGGGGAGATCTATCCGTGGTTATGAAATACAGTATTATGTACAACTTTTACAGAAAGTTCGAGAGGAAACAATAGAGTGTTTGAGACAACAGGATGATGAATGGCTAATGTCAGAAAGAAAGTGGCCTAATGACGTAGCGTATAATCAGCACTACCTTTGGTTTCACGTGCTAGAAGATGAAATTAGTCATCGTGGACAAATTAAAATGTTAAAAAACAAGTTATTTGAAAATTACGTTAAATGATGTAGCTTTTTAATGAGATATTCCATATAATGAGAGTAATTAAAATTAGAACGGAGTGATGTATTATGGCGAATATGACTGATATGAATAATAAATCAAATACAAAGGTGGATGGAAAGGGCGATATTATATAAGATAGTTCGCAATCCTTCCACTTAGTACAAACTAGGGAGGATATTTATTTGAATCAAAATATTTTAGAATCGTTCGGCTGGGATTCATTTTTTGAAGAGCAAGCTGTAGAGAAGAATTATGAAGTAG
>NZ_JBFUIN010000416.1:0-5269 GCF_056401855.1 Bacillus sp. P4_D3 | reverse complement strand
TACGTAACCCAAAACCAATCGTTACATAATCAAATGTATTATCTTCATAAGGAAGTTCCATTGCATTTCCATGCATAAGTTCTACTTGCTTTAATTCTAAAGCTTCTACCTTTTGTTTACCTACAGCTAGCATATTTTCGCTAAAGTCTAAACCGTAAACCTTCCCATCTTCCCCTACAGCTCCCGCTAGTGCAATTGTCCAATCTGCCGTCCCGCAGCATACATCAAGTGCTTTACTCCCAGGTTTCACATCCATAATTCGCATCGTTTCTTTACGCCATGCCTTATGCCTTTGAAAACTAATTACAGAATTCATCACATCGTATTTATCAGAAATTTTCTCAAATACGTCATGTACTCTTTCTTCTTTTGATTGTTGCATGCTCGTACCTTCTTCCAATGTAAAGTTGCTTATGTCCTTGATTTATCTCTTAACATAGAAATTATCTCATTAACTTCTGTATGATTCTCTAAAAAATTTTCTTCCTGCTTTCTCATTTCCATAAGCCATTCATTAATAACTGTTTCTAGATTTTTATCGTCATCCAATGAGATTTTTTGGACCGCTTGAAAAACAGGTGAATTTTGTTTATCCGCATACAATTGACACTCTTTTTGAAGACGATTTTTTCCTAACACATAAGTTATATATGGTTTCCAATTAGATAAATGAAAATGATCACATGTTTTTTGCAAAAGCGCAGATTCAATTATTACTACACTTTCCATTATGTCTTGAATCGCCACATGTGCTTTTTGATATAGCATAATTTTATGTTCATTAATCTCCTTAATTCCTTCAGCAAGTGCACGAATTAAGATAATATCACAATTCATTGACAATAAGTAATAGTATAGACCACTATAATAATCCCCTGCAAGAACTGTCAATTGACGACGCTTATGGAATCCACTCGTCTCTTCGTTTGCTTTATTTGATACTTTTTCATGTGTATCAAGAGCAATTTGTACAAGCATAATCGTTACTACATAATGAGCAATTTGTTCTTTATGTATATTTGCACTTTTTAATGCACCGTATAACAGCGCTATTTTTTCTTCATCAATAAATGGTTCTTCAATATAGTTTATAAAATAAGGATGGCGTAATTTCTCCATCAATTTTTCTTTAATACCCGCATACCCTCCGTAGATGTCACACACAAAAAATCACCCTTGTTTTCTAATTCATAAAATTTATTATAACACATACATTCTATTTTCTATAATCAAAACTTGGCTACTTCTGCCAAACTGCCCCCGAATAAAGCCTCACCTTTCATTCATACGAGTTATCTTCGTCTCTAACAACTACAAACATTCATTTCCACAAAAGGCAGAAGTAATTTTCACCCTTTATATTCTTGCTCTTTAACACTAAAACTATATCATTTTTTTGTATATAAAAAAAAGAAAAGCAGTTTCCCGCTTTTCTTTACTTCGTCTTAATAAACGATAAAATTTCACTACGTGCTGCTGCATCATTTTCTAACACGCCGCGCACCGCAGTCGTTATTGTTTTCGCACCAGGCTTTTTCACACCACGCATCGTCATACACATATGCTCTGCTTCTACTACTACCATTACACCATGCGGCTCTAGTACTTCCATAATAGAGTTAGCTACTGTTGATGTAATTCGTTCCTGTAGTTGCGGACGACGCGCAATTGTGTCTACAGTACGGGCTAATTTACTTAGCCCTGTTACTTTTCCACCTTGCGGAATATATGCAACGTGAGCAACTCCATAAAACGGAACAAGATGATGCTCACACATCGAATAGAATGGTATATCTTTTACTAATACAAGCTCTTCGTGGTCTTCTCCGAATACTTTGTGTAAATGCTCTTTCGGATCCTCATGCATCCCTGAGAATACTTCTGCGTACATTTTCGCAACACGTTTCGGTGTATCAAGTACTCCCTCGCGATTTGGGTCATCTCCGATTGCCTCTAAAATAAGACGTACTGCATGTTCAATTTGTTCTAAATTAACTTTTGCCATCCGCTAGCCCTCCCGAAAAACCTAAAAGTGATACGAACACATTCTAGCATATTTATGTTTTTAAAAGCAAAAAGAAGAGTTTCCAAAAAGGAAACTCTTCTTCCCTGTTAATATGTAAGGATTATTTAACCGCATCTTTTAACGCTTTACCAGGTTTGAATGCAGGTACTTTACTTGCAGCGATTTCAATCTCCTCACCTGTTTGTGGGTTACGACCTTTACGAGCCGCACGCTCACGAACTTCGAAGTTACCGAATCCGATTAGTTGTACTTTATCACCTTGTTTTAAAGCTTCTAAGATAGAATCAAAAACAGCGTCCACTGCTTTTGTTGCGTCCTTTTTAGAAAGGGAACTTGCTTCTGCAACAGCATTGATTAAATCTGTCTTGTTCATGCCATTCACCTCCTCCCAAAGATAAGACTGTATAATGATCATAAAATGAGTCTTACTTTCATTTGTAGGCAATTTTTGCAAATTCTATACTACAAAGATGTAGATAAATCATTATCAACGCCTATATTATACGATTCTCCTTTATAATTCAATAAAAATCCCTCTGCAATTAGAGGGATTTTTTTCTTATAATATAATCGCAATTAATCCGCCAGATCCTTCATTAATAATTCTTTCTAGCGTTTCTTTTAACTTATAACGAGCGTTTTCTGGCATTAGTGATAACTTCGCTTGAATTCCTTCTCTAACAATAGAGCTAAGAGAGCGCCCAAATATATCAGAATTCCAAATTGATAGCGGGTCATCTTCAAAATCTTGCATCAAGTAACGAACTAGTTCTTCACTTTGTTTTTCAGTACCGATAATCGGTTCAAATGTTGATTCTACATCCACTTTAATCATATGAATAGACGGCGCAACCGCTTTTAATTTAACACCGAACCTTGAACCGTGACGAATAATTTCCGGTTCATCTAAGCTCATATCAGCTAATGCAGGCGCTGCTACTCCATATCCGGTTTGTTTTACCATCCGCAGGGCATCCGCCACTTGGTCATACTCTGTTTTCGCATGAGATAAATCGAGCATAAGCTTCAATAAATGATCTTTCCCTCGAATCTCTACTCCTACTACTTCTTTTAAAATTTGATCATACAATTCATCTGGCGCATATAAATCAATCTCTGCCACACCTTGCCCCATATCAATGCCAGCTAGACTTGCTCGATCAATAAATTCATATTGACTAAACTGCCAAACGACACGGTCCACATCACGAAGACGTTTTATATCCTTTACAGTCTCTTGAACCGCTTCCTGATAACTTTGGCGTAACCAATGTCCTTCATTTAGCACCATTACCCAGCTCGGAAGGTTTACATTCACTTCTAAAACCGGGAACTCGAATAACGCTTCTCGAAGTACGTTATACACATCTGTTTCTCTTAAACTCTCTACACTCATCGCAATTACTGGGATATCATATTCTTCTGATAAACTTTGACGTAACTGCTCCGTATCTGGATGATATGGCTGTACAGTATTGATAATCATAATGAAAGGCTTTCCTACTTCTTTTAACTCATTTACAACGCGTTCTTCTGCCTCTATATAATCTCTTCTTGGAATTTCACCAATTGTTCCATCTGTTGTAATAACGACACCTATTGTTGAATGCTCTTGAATTACTTTACGTGTTCCGATTTCTGCAGCTTCATGGAATGGAATAGGCTCTTCATACCAAGGAGTATTAATCATGCGCGGACCATTCTCATCTTCATATCCTTTTGCTCCTGGAACCGTATATCCAACACAATCTACTAATCGAATATTCACTTCAAGACCTTCATCTACTTCGATAGAAACCGCTTGGTTTGGAACAAACTTCGGTTCCGTCGTCATTATTGTACGACCAGCAGCACTTTGAGGCAGTTCATCCTGCGCTCTTTGACGGTCTGACTCATTTTCAATATTGGGAATAACAACAAGTTCCATAAACTTTTTAATAAATGTTGATTTCCCTGTTCGAACAGCTCCTACAACTCCAAAATAAATATCACCGCCTGTGCGTTCCGCAATATCTTTAAAAATATCTACCTTTTCCAAGTGATTCCCTCCCTCAATATTTTTGGGAATAATTCCACGTTTATAGTCAACTAATACCTTCTCTAACGTTGCCTATAATATCTGATATAATATAATGGTATTCTAGAAGTTCGGACAATATATCATATAATTTTGTCCAATTTCATATGACTATTTAAAAATACCTTTTGTTTGCATCGCAAGTTGTATAACATAAAAAACCTTTCTTCTAGAACTTATTCACTAAAAGAAAGGTTCATGACTTATGATTTTAAAAAAATTGGTTCTCCATTTTTTACTGTGTACGGCAAAGAATATGCAGGAACAAACGGGGAATCCTTCGATAGTATACTCCGGATATCTTCGCCTTCTTTAAATTGCCCTTCATTTTTTTTCAACACTTCATATAAGTCGATTCTATAATCAACAAACAATTCTCCTTTTTCATTGATTACAAGAGGGAGACCTTTTCCTGAGTACGGACTTGTCACTTGTGGTACATCTTTATATCCTAGTTTTTTGAAGTCTAATTCATAAACACCATCTGTAATCACTTTTTTAAAAGGTGGATATTGATGTTCATCCCGATACATCCTTAGCTTCAATGCCACTTCTTGAATTTGTTCCGCCATTCTCACATCAATTAACTTTACTGTCGGATTTTTTTCAACATCTATTAATACATATTGATATACTCCACCACTTTCATACGCATTCCCTGGCGCCTCTTGTATGTACCTTGGAGCAATTTTTTGAAAATCAATTGGATACTTCTGATAAATCGGCGTACTCATATCACGCGTCTTAATTGGTAATAAACCATCCGTTTGCTCCTTATATGTATTAATGGCTTTTTGTACAACTTGCAACTGGTCTTCATAAGGAATAGCACTTTGTTTCATATTTTCTCTTGGATACATACACCCTGTTAAAATGCTCATGCAACAAAATATTAAAATAATATGGATTTTTTTCACTGACAATCACCTTTTCATGCTAGTATGGACTGTTCCTTTTGTAACATTTACCGACTACACATCCTTTATTGCTCAATAGGGCCACTAAATACAACAAGGAAAATAACAATTCCCGATACAATCATGAGGGTGTACGCTACTAAAGCTGTAATCCCTTTCAAAAATTTATTCTTCATTTTATGCCTACTTAATAAAATAAAACTTACTGCAAGAAACATAAATCCAATTGCCCCTAAAGCAAACCACATT
>NZ_JBFUIN010000415.1:0-2730 GCF_056401855.1 Bacillus sp. P4_D3 | reverse complement strand
GAATTAAAGGCCATTTATCTAGAGTTCATGGAAGTGTTATTTCAGGGTGTATGGTCGCAGCAGAAAGCTTAAGTATGCAATTTGAAAAAGCATTAGAAGATTTTAATAGTTCTGTTGATAGTGATGCAGATACGAAAATTTATGGGAGTTATTTAGATAATGTAAAGCAAAAAATTAATGGGTATAGTAACAGTTTTAATCAATCGAATGAGTTAGCCCAACAGACTATCAGTTCAATTAGTGATATTGTTCCGATCCATTATCCCTCATCATCAGGAATTTCTGAAGGGGTTGAAAAAAGCCAAAAGGAAATCAGTGATACGTTAGAAAAACTAGAGGCTTACAATAGTCAACAAAATGATCTTCAAAATTTTGATGACATGTTACGCGGATTAGATGGTGCTATGAGACAAATACAAGAGACTGAAGGGAACTTTTCTAGTGATACAACCGAAAAACTTCTGTCTGAAGGAAGCTTTGCATCTATAGTTGGAGTAGCTAAAATGATTGCGGGATATACGGGTAAAGCGAAAAAAGGAGTAGTCGGATTATTTTCTGGTTATTTACGCCTTGTTTACATGAAAAAAAATTTGGGATTTGGTGTTGATTTTGATGTTAATGCTCGAAAAGGAAAAGGAGCATATATATTTAAAACTTTAAGCGATGCCGATATTGTAGCGGCTTCCAAACTTTTTGCTACAGATGCAAATGAAGATGCTATTTTTAAATTTATTTTTCAAGATAAATTTAAAGTCAATTACAACAACGCAACAAAAAATGTAATAAAACAAGCAAAAAAAGATATTTATAAATTGCCTGAATTTAAAGCGGTTGAAGATTTTATGATGACTCGGAATGAAGAAGGATTTTTAAAAGCATTTAAAAATAAATGGACAGATTCATTTGGGACCGAATTTCAAAAGAGCATTGACGAATTCAATTTTAAGAAATGGCCAGAGACATTTAAAAAACTCAAAGGTACTGGGACGCTCTTTAAAAGCGTGGCAATTATTGGAACGGGGCTGACAGTTGTAGATAATACTATAAAGTCACTAGATGATGGATTTCAGCTACAGGATGTAAGAGATGTTGCATTAGATACAGGTGTGGACTTAGCATATGCAGCGGGAGCAGCAGCAACTGGAGCAGCGATTGGGACTGCTTTGGGGCCACTTGGAACMTTGGCAGGAGGAGCGGTAGGAGCAGTGGCTGGTGTTCTAATCTCAGTAGGCTTAAACACAAAATCTGATAGATTGGGAGGCGAAAGTGTAGTTGGTGGAACGAAGAAATTGGTAAAATGGGCGGTAAATACGAACGATAATTTAAAGTCTGGAAATTATAAAGAATTTATGAAAGAAAATGCAACAGTTATAAAAAAATTGAAGTCAATATTTTGGTGATGAATATAAAATTTGAAAGTAGGATAAGTGAATGTGGAACATAAAAGAAGAAGATTTAGACTTTTTCAAAGTTACAAATAAAAACCGATTAAGTCCTGATGGTGTAATGGCATTTTTAGTTGGAGTCTTTGTATATGCTTCATTACCGATGTTTTTTATTATTTTGGGTTTTTTACAACTTGGTTGGGAGGCTTATCCAAAATCTTTTGAACGAATAATTGTTTCTGTAGAATTAGTATTATATATTCTGCAAATCCTTTTTTTGATTATCTATTCATTTCCGAAATTAAGATTTAAATTACAAAAGTTACAAGCCGTTGTAATTGTTTTTAACTCGTTTCAGGTTGCAACGGTAGGTTATGCGTATGTATTAATTGAAGCAATATTTGGATATTATTGTGAAAATCTAACGGTATTTTATGTAGGTCTATTATTATTAGGAGCKATAATTACTCATATTGTAATAACAATCCATACTTTTAAAAAAGCAAAATATGGAGGCTATAAGTTGGAAGGGGGGACGGCTTCATTTTTTAATAATACAAAACTATGGATGTTCATTGGGATAGTTATTTATGTAGTTGTCCTTTTGATATTAATCTTTGCAAGTATTCATTTTGCGCTAGGGCCAATGGTGTTCTATTTTTTACAAACAATAATATTATATGTATTCGCAGTTGCATCAGCAGAATTCGTCCTATTRGTGTATTGTCGCTTTAAATTYCCATCATTTAATATTACRTGGGAACAACATGAAAAGRAACGYCAAGAATTYATAGCAAATAGAAAAAGAATAAKAGAAAAAGAACAAAAGCGAAACAAAAAYTGAAATGARAKTTGTAAATGATAGTCATAAACTGGTTTTTTATGTGTGTGGAAGGATCTATTTGTGAAGAATTAAAACACTGTATAAGGGGTAGAGGTTATGAAAGTTCAGTATAAAGCATTATCGCTTTTAAATTTAATAAGCATCACTCAAATAGTAAAAAAGGATGATTGGTTGTTACCAGCTATCGCACTTAGAAATCAAGTAGTTCATAACGATATATACCCAATAGGACCTGTTCTTTTTACGTATTCACCATTAGAGAATGAACCGGAATATGGTGAATATATGTATTGTGTTCCAGTGAATGGACGGGTAAATATGGAAGAGGGTTCATCGTATGAGTATATTGATGCAATTCTTATTGAAGAAGCACTTTGTGTTAGATTCTCAGATGAAGATGGTGATATTGAAGACGCTTATCGTGTTTTAAATGAATTTGCTGAACAAAATCATATGAAATTAGATAGTAGCTTTTATCACGTATGCTTAGATGTATATGGT
>NZ_JBFUIN010000414.1:0-2737 GCF_056401855.1 Bacillus sp. P4_D3 | reverse complement strand
AAGAAATGAAGTGTTACACGAAATTGCATTACCGTTGCTCGGGATTATGTCCGATTTAAAAATGAGCGAATTAATACATAAAGAGAAAAAAATGGTGAAATTACTACAAGAGCGAGGATATGCCTATAACGATCCAGCATTTACGATTTTATTCTTTTCTGCGACKCACTTGCCTTTTATACGGGTAACGCCTATAGGATTATATGATGTGAAAAGTAGTAGGGTACTCGCTTCGCCGATGAAACTGATAAATCAATATTAAAAGGAAAGGTCCTATAAAAAGTCTATTTTATAGGACCTTTCACATTCCTAGCATAAGAATATCTTAAGCCTCAAATAATATAGTATCTAGATCATTTGAGGTGATACGTATATATGAAAAAACTATTGTATATTTTAAGCGTATTTGTTTTATGTGTATCTATTCAACACGTTGTACATTCCCAATCAGATGCACCAAGCTTATCTTCGGATTGTCTCGAAGAAAGAAAAACTCGAGATGAAAAGTATGTGAAAAATATAATGAGGGATATTAGATCCACGTTTAATTTGAATTTTGATGAAAATAGCTTTTGGGAAGTTGATAAAAGAGATTTAGAAGCTGCACACTTCATGTATGGTGGCCGGGTTGATGATACTTATTATAATTCGTTAACTAAAGTTTTTGAAAGTGGTGGATATAGAGGAGAGCCTAGGCTGTTTGTAAAGCCGCTTGAAGCATTTTTACTTTATAAAGAAATAGACGATACAAATGTAATAAAACATCTTGAACTTGAAAAAGGGGAATGGGTTGTTACCGAAACGAAAAAGAAGCAAGGGAAAATGGTGGAATACAAACCGTTACAATGTGAAAAGGATTATCTGAAAAAGAGAAATGAGTATCATAATATGAACTGATGTAACAAAATGCTAATTAACGTTGTTTTTATCAACAGATAGCTTGTTATCTATATAAAATAGGAAAAGGTAAGTAAACATATTATCCTTTGTAATATGTTTATTTACCTTTTTGAATGGGGTTAGTTGAAAACTATTTGCTGGCTAATGCAAAAATAATTTCCAACGAATCCTTCATCGTAAAAAGAGGAGTTTGTGTCAAAATATTTATACATTGCTGAAACATCTATGTATATTTTATTCTACAGTATTAATAAAAGAATGTTGGCTATTCATAAGAAATAGCATTGGCACAGTTTTTGCTTGTATTAAATTTAAGGAAGGGGAATTGTATTTAAGGAATCTGTATTCGTAATAGTATAAAACAAGCTACTATTGCATCATTGATCATACTTGTATTTATAGCGGAACTGTAAGTACATACAAATAAGTACATACAAATAAGTATGTTCTGATTTTAAAATTCAGAATTTTCTTTTAAATTATTAGGGGGTAATAGTATGGTTAAATATTCGAAATTTTCTAAGTTGATTCTTGGTGTTGGACTAGTGACAATATCATGCAATGGTTTACAAATTCAAGCAGAGACAAAAGAAAAAAATGTGAAGAACGTATTACAAATGGAGCCGGTAGGCATACAGAAATCCGTTGATGAGTTGGCACACTCTTCAAAAGTACAAGAAAATGCATCTTTTACAAAACGGTTAAAGTTATCGGATTTATCGCAGCGTCCGCTAGCACCAAACGAGGATGTTAAACCGTTAGCTGAAGAAAAAAAGTATTCGATGGCTGAGTTAAATCAATTAAGTAACAAACAATTAACTGATCTTCTTGTGACAATTAATTGGTATCAAATTCCGGAATTATTTCAGTTTAATAGTGATAGTCTCAAATTCTATCAAGATGATAGCCGAATGCAAGCGATTATTAATAAACTAGCAGAACAAGGACAAGCTTATACGAAAGATGATTCAAAAGGGATTGAAACATTAGTAGAAGCTCTACGTGCAGCATTTTATTTAGGTTTTTACCATGATGAATTAAGCAAACTAAATGAGCGTAGCTACCATGATAAATGTTTACCGGCTTTAAAAACAATTGCAAAAAATCCGAATTTTAAACTTGGTACATCAGAACAAAATAAAGTTATTTCATCATATGGAAAATTAATTGGAAATGCATCGGCTGATGTTGAAACGGTTTTATATGCAGGCGAAATTTTTAAACAATATAACGATAACATTGCAACTTTCATTGAAGACCGAACAAAAGGAGACGCTATATATGAGTTGATGAAGGGAATTGACTTTGATATTCAGACGGATATGTACACGACTGGAAAAGAGCCGAAAGATACGATGTGGTATCGAAATATCGATAACTTTATTAATGAAGTAAGTCGTTTCGCACTAATTGGTACTGTATCAGATAAAAATGGATGGTTAATTAATAACGGAATTTACTATGCTGGTCGATTAGGAAAGCTTCATAGTACGCCAACAAAAGGACAACAAGTTGTTACAGATGCAATGCGAATTTATCCATTTTTAGGAGAGCAATACTTTGTTGCAGCAGAACAAATTACTACAAATTATGGCGGATTAGATGCGAACGGAAAAACTGTGAATTTAGATCAAATTCGAGAAGAGGGTAAAAAGAAATATTTACCGAAAACGTATACGTTTGATGATGGAGCAATTGTCTTTAAAGCTGGGGATAAAGTTAGCGAAGAGAAAATTAAACGTCTATACTGGGCGGCAAAAGAAGTACGCTCTCAATTTTATCGTACAGTTGGTAGTGATAAACCACTTGAAAGTGGACATGTTGATGACGTGTTAAC
>NZ_JBFUIN010000413.1:0-2741 GCF_056401855.1 Bacillus sp. P4_D3 | reverse complement strand
ATATTGCAAGTGGAAACTTTAATCATAAAGTTTCCATCGTACACCATAATTATTTAGAAGAACTGGCAACTGGGGTCAATCAAATTATTGAGCAATTAAAAGTTTCGATTGATGAAGAAAGACAGGCAGAACAAGCAAAAAGCGAACTTATTACAAATGTATCACATGACTTACGAACCCCTCTTACATCTATAGTTGGATACGTAAATTTAATCCATCATGATAATTATAGAGATGAAGTAGAATTACGATACTATATTCAAGTCATTTACGATAAAGTAACTCGTCTTAATGCATTAATGAATGACTTGTTTGAATATACACGCGTTCAAAATAAAGAGTTAAGTTTATATTCTGCTCCCATTGATATTGTAGAATTGATTGGACAATTAACTGTCCAATTTCGGATACAGCTTCAAGAAGCTAATATTGAATGTCGCCCTTCTTTCCCATCTCAAAAGCTAATGGTACTAGCTGATGGGGATAAATTAGTACGTGTGTTTGAAAATCTAATCATAAACGCTATTACTTATGGAAATGATGGAGATCATATTGATATTACCGCTTACGAAAGCAATAACATGATTACAATTGATATAACAAATTACGGACAACCTATCCCTAGTACKGATTTACCTCATATTTTTGAACGTTTTTATCGTGTTGAAAAATCACGTTCAACAAACACTGGTGGATCTGGACTYGGATTAGCWATTGCAAAAAGTATWGTYGAATTGCATAAAGGAACAATTGAAGTATATAGYGATGATRAAAAAACAACWTTCACTGTAAAACTACTCCCTTATAAAGCTTAATACCACATATTTATAGGTTCAATTTTTTATCATATAAGAAATTGAACCTTTTATATTCCATCAATATCCAAAATTTAATAATCCTTTATAATTCTTTAGAAATTCTTTACCTTTTCTTTCTTCCTAATTAAGCATTCCTTTTTACAATAATATTATTGATGTAATAGTAGGAGGATCGCTTATGCAATTCTTGAAAAAAATAACAGTTTTATTATTATCTTTTCTCATTACTGCACTTATCGTTTTATATTTTTACCTTTATGTAAATGGTCCAATTATTCAAGCTAAATCAGCTATTTTAATAGATACTAATTCTGGTGAGATTGTTTATAAAAAAAATGAAAGTACTCCCATTCAGTCGGCCACTTTATCTAAATTAATGACTGAGTATATTGTGATGGAACAACTTCATGATGGCAAAATACAATTAGATGAATCTGTAAAAATAAGTAACGACGTTTTTCAAACCGAAACGAGTCCTATACATGTAACATCGAATGATAAAACAACCGTTCGTGATTTACTAAATACATTGCTTTTAACCGGAAATAATCGTTCTGCACTTGAACTAGCAGAACACATTGCTGGAAATGAAGATAATTTCACATCGTTAATGAATGAAAAAGCAAAACAACTAAAGTTATCACAACAATCTCCATTTTTAAATTCCACTGGAATAAATAGCGAGAAGAATAAACAATCGATTACAACAGCAATAGACGCAGCCGAAATAGCTGCACAATTAATAAAAGACTATCCAGATGTATTAAATATAACTAAACTAACCTCTTACCCATTTACCTTCAAAGATTTTCAAGTTCTCAACACAAATAAAATGATTTACTCTCTTGATAAAAACATTAAACTAAAAGGTGTTGATGGCTTGCAAACTAGTTTGTCAACTAACGGTAATTATAGTTTTGTTGGTACAGCAAAACAAGGAGATACRAGGTTTATTTCTGTAGTATTAGACGCCAATGAAGAAAACACGGCTTTTGTTGAAACAAAAAAGTTACTTCAATACGGTTTTGAACCTACCTCATATTCTGCACTCCAAGCTTTCAAAGACGTTGTTACATCTTGGACCATTTTGCTTCAGTTTAAAAATTTAATCATACAAACGATTATGATCTTTTTAATCATTACCCTCTTAATGTTTTTACATATACGTCAGAAAAAATCCGAGGATTTCAACTAAGAAATCCTCTTATATATAAAAACCGACTTGTATTTGTGCAATACAAGTCGGTTTCTAAGTCTATAATCCTCTTCCAATTAAATTTGCTGAAACAGGTTGAAGATTTAATTCTCTCGCCCATATAGATAGCTGACCAATATGATGAATTTCATGTCGTAACACTTCACCAATTTCTTTTGAATTAAAATTTATTTATTTAACATCATGCTATATAAAATGGAGTATTGGCATTTTATATGAGGTCAACGTCAAGAAGCATTAGAAAAAGCAGGACAATAATATTATATTTGCTGCCATTCGCCGCATGAATTTAAGTCTTGCACTTATGACTATTTGGTTGAGCGATCGATATGTTTTGCTGAAATGTCAATATACCTTAAAAAGGAGCTCTCTTTATCAAGAGAGCTCCTTTTCTTATTTCTTCTTCTTTTCTGTCGGTTGGCTTTGTTTAGCGAAATTAGATGAATCATCGAAATTCGGTTGCTTTTTACCAGCATTATTACTTCTACCTTTTCCCATATGTAATGCACCTCCCTCACCCTTACTATTCCCAATAAAAAAATCCTCTTGCATCCAAGAGAATTTTTTATTGGGCTCTTATTAATAATGCCCAACTGTGCCCGTAGTACTTCCAACACTTCCAGCCCTGCCATACCATATTGGATGCTGTTGATCATGAATTAGTTATGTATAATATGTATCATCTCTTATTTTTTATGGCTTTTTAC
>NZ_JBFUIN010000412.1:0-2741 GCF_056401855.1 Bacillus sp. P4_D3 | reverse complement strand
CCACTAATCATCATCATACAACTAATTATGACTATTACTTTAATGCTTTTTCTGCAAATCATTTTATGCAACTCCACTTTTGTAAAACTTCATTTAAATTTACCCCATCAAAAAAAGTTTACACGAATAATGAAACGTAAAAATATGTAATGTTGCATATTTTTACGTTTCATTACAATATTGTGATTTAATTATTTTAATAACTGGTATACCGAGGTGATTCACTTGAAATTTAAAGCGAAAAAAAATCCATTTCATATCATTTTAATCTCATTGTTTTTAGTTGTTTTTTTCATTTCCCTATTCTTTCAAAATGAGAATTCTATTTTTTTCACTCTCATGATGCTCTTAAATATCGTGAATCTCTCTTCTTTCTATTTTTCTCATTACAAAATAACGGAATCTGCCCTTGTTGTTAAACATGGTTTCATACTCCGTACTGAAATTCCATTTGAAGATATACGCCAAATTAAATACTCTGGTAAAAAGCTTCGTTCAGAAAATTGGACAAGACAGCAAATAGAAATTMATTATAATTTATTCGACTCAGTAACATCTTTCGTACCACAAGAAGAGGAGAAATTCATTTCACTCTTAAAAGAAAACTGGCCAAATGTGAAAATAGTCAATAGCACCTCAAATGAATAGTTTTGTTTGAGACAGTTCTATGCTATTAGGATAACTATATAAGAATTGAATATCCTCCCCAAGCAAAACCGCCGTTTACATATTTATTCTCCCCTCAGGCTAACTACCCAATAGTTAGTCTATTTTTTATTACATAAAGATACTACCCCTCCATCACAAACAAACGATACGAACATACACTATTTCTAAAAAAGTAAACTTCTACACAAAATGAATGAAAGGTGCTTATTATGTATGAGTTAAGTTATGAAAGATTAACAGGTGAAATTATTACAAGATATGATTGTGAGTATGAAGAAGCTAGACAAGAATGGAATCGAGCTATTCAAAAGTTTCCTTTAGCTATCATTTATTGTTTTACGAAATGGGATGTTAGTAATGCGATTATTTGGGCGATAAAAAAGCCAAGATTCTAAATTAAGAACCTTGGCCTCTTTTATTATTCTTTCGGAGCGATCATTTTTTTCGGGTCTACAATTTCATCAAATTGCTCTTCTGTTAGTAATCCCGATTGCAATGCTGCTTCTTTTAAAGTTAATCCCTCTTTATGAGCATGCTTTGCAATTTTCGCGGCATTTTCATACCCGATATGTGGGTTTAGTGCTGTTACAAGCATTAATGAACGATTTACATTTTCATTAATTACTTCTTCATCTGCTTCAATACCAACTGCACATTTATCATTAAATGAAACTGTTGCATCAGCTAATAAGTGAGCAGATTGCAGGAAGTTGTAAGCAATAACGGGTTTGAATACGTTTAGCTCAAAATTACCTTGGCTCGCAGCAAATCCAATTGTTGTGTCATTCCCCATAACTTGTGCTACAACCATTGTTAGCGCTTCGCTTTGCGTTGGATTTACTTTCCCTGGCATAATAGAGCTTCCTGGTTCATTTGCAGGAATAATAATTTCCCCAAGACCACTTCGTGGACCACTTGCAAGCCAGCGCACATCGTTAGCTATCTTCATTAAATCAGCAGCTAATGCTTTTAATGCTCCGTGTGCAAATACAACTTCATCATGGCTCGTTAACGCATGGAATTTATTTGGTGCAGAAACAAATTGTTTACCTGTAAACAGACTAATTTCTTCTGCTACCATCTCACCAAATTTAGKGTGCGCATTAATTCCAGTTCCAACCGCAGTACCACCAATTGCTAATTCTTTCATATATGTATTGCTATCTGCAATCATACGCTCTGCTTTTTCAAGCATACGGTGCCATCCGCTAATTTCTTGCCCTAACGTTAAAGGGGTTGCATCTTGTAAATGCGTACGACCGATTTTAATAATATGTTCAAATGCAGTTACTTTTTCTGCTAATGTTTCTTTTAATTTCGTAATGGCTGGTAATACATGATTTTCTACCGCAATTACACACGCTACATGAAGTGCCGTTGGGAACGTATCATTTGAACTTTGAGACATGTTCACGTCATCATTCGGATGAATATGTACGTCAGATCCCTTTTCTTTCAAAATTTGATTACCGCGGTTTGCAATTACTTCATTTACATTCATATTCGATTGTGTACCACTACCTGTTTGCCATACGACAAGTGGAAAATGTTCATTCCATTTTTCTGCGATAACTTCATCAGCAGCTTCCGCAATTGCTTGTGCTTTTTCTTCTGATAACTTCCCTAATTTTTGATTGCTAATCGCTGCACTCTTCTTTAAAATCGCAAATGCTTTTACAATTTCAAGCGGCATATGCTCTGTTCCAATCGGAAAATTTTCCTTACTACGCTGTGTTTGTGCTGCCCATAATTTATCAGCTGGAACTTTCATTTCTCCTAATGTATCTCTTTCAATTCTGTACTCCATTTTTTCATCCCCTTGAAAATAAAATACCTACATTTCTCATTTTAACAGACTTCCATACAAATGATAAGAATTCTCACTTGTATGTATAAAAAAAATACCTTCTGCGGTGGCAGAAGGTATTTTTTTATGATGCTTGCTTCCCTTTTTCAACGTCATCTACATACCAAATAAATTTCCCTGTATATCCGTAAATAACTGCCAAAATTAATGAAACGAAGCTTAACCACATAAACGGAACGTATGAGAACGTTGCTACACCTAAAAT
>NZ_JBFUIN010000411.1:0-2750 GCF_056401855.1 Bacillus sp. P4_D3 | reverse complement strand
AGGCACATCAAATAAACCCTGACGGGTTTCAAATTTTTCGCTATGCTACCTGATGAGCAGAAGTGGTATACTCATACACAACACCCAAAATATCAAAGACTGTTTTTTTCTCATATCTGTGAGATTTTCGTCCGTTTCGCTGTAGGAGGTTAAACAGACGAAGGAGAATCTTTGATAATTCTTGGGTGTTTTTATGTAATGCTTGATGAAAAAGTAAGAAATAGTCTTTAATTATGTACATCGCTTTATATTCACTTAGCTCTTTCTGTTTCTTACGTAACAGGAGTTCTCTCATTTTAAACATAGTAGAAGAACATAATAGGATACTAATGAGTTGTCCATAAAGATGGCATTCTAATCGMTCTTGTTTAATAGATTTACAACGATGAATTTGAAACCAGGATTTCCATATTTTAAATAACAGCTCAATTTGCCAACGCAGTGAATATAAATCATAGATTTTCTCTTTTGGTACCCATTCCGTAGGAATGTTTGTCATATATACCGTAATTCCTTGTAAAAGTTTCGTACGCTCTGTATATGTAATTCCTTTTTTCTTTTCGCGAATAGCTCGATCACGTAGGCGCTTCTGTTTTTGCTCCTCCGTACATCTGTAAACCACAATGCGAGTAGGTAGTTTGTCTTTGCTCCCTACATATACATCATGTAATTCATACACTTGGCCAGGTTGTAATTGGTTCATGATGTCTTCCAAATGAATTTGTATATATACCGGCCTCAGTTGAGCGGGTTTTGTTTTAAATACGACTGTTTCGAATTCTTTTCTATATATTTTAGTTGGTAACTTAAGACGTGATAAATAATATCCTTGCTTATCTTGAATAGATTTAAAATCTTGTAAACGAAAATATCCTAAGTCACGAATATATAGTTCATTCTTTTGCGCCATACCTGTTCGAGTCGCMCCATAYGCCTGATCACTTCGTTTTCCTGGTTCAATTTTCACATCAGAAAATTCTCCACTCAACAAGTCATACTCTAGTTGAATTTTCACACCAGCTTTATGACTACATCCGCCGGCACCAGGATAAGTAGATTCAAATCGATCCGGCACTTGAAATGTTGTAGAATCAAGGATGAGAATACGCTCAAAGTAGGCAGGAAGAGCATGAGAAATCTTAGATAATCCCCCAATTTTAGCTTGTAGAAGTGTAGTAAATACAGTTCGAAAGAAGGCTACAGAAGCCGAGTTAAATCGYCGATTAAGTCCCTCAGGACTTAATAAAATTCCTGTTGAAGTTTCTAATTGACTACAAAGTTGAGTAAGAGAGGTAGTAGCAATTTGTTGATTTAACCATACACACAAAGATAAAAAATGGTGCCCATGGCACTTACGTTTYCGTTTCATTCCGCCTGCTTCTATAGCTAATTGATTMAGTGTAGCGGGAGACATATAGCGATATAACTCTTCGGCAAATAARGACAACTCTTGTTTTTGATGCATATTCATAAAAAGCACGTCACCCTTTCTYATTAACATAAGAGAATAGTAACGTRCTTTTAACTTCAAGAATAGTCTRAATCCTTAAGTTGATGGATGTGGGGTACCGCCACATCGCCATCAACTTAAGAAATTAATTCTTCCCCAAAACGAAAAAAATGAGCCGAATTCTCATAAATAACTGTAAAAAGGTAAAGTTTTCGTTATGGAGGTGTCTCAAAGTCTTAGCTTGATGGACCTGGGGTAAGACCAACCAGTCTGTCCAAAATCAAAAAGAGTTCATCCACCAAGTGTTTGGACCAATAGTATAAAATACGATTCCGTTAGAAGTCTACTATTCTCCGTGTTATTCTTCATATATTTGCACCAGAACCTTTAAAAATACATATCACAAAACAAAAGTGTAAAATTACATATATATAGACAAAAGTTCTCTTATGGTGTAAAATTACACCATAAGAGAAAGGGAGAGATTGTAGATAAATAAGAATTTATTCAATTAGTAAATAAAAATTTGGAGAGTGATTCAAATGAAGAAAAAAAGTAACCATTATCTTTTTTTAAATAACGTAATAATTGGTATGTTAATATTTAATATATTTATTTTCACATCAATAATGCCATTTTTACCTTGGTTTATGGAAGATGGCGATGGATATATGGGACTATTACTGACATCTTTTGTTTTATTAATGACCTTTTTTAAATCTTATCAGCTTCACAAAAATGGAGAGAGAACTATTTTACAGACTTCTATCCCGCTTGTTTCTGCAATGTTTTCATTCTTCTCTATGTTAACCTTAATTGATTTTATTAATATATTTTGTCTTATAGTCAATGTAGGTATATTAATAATTTGTTTAATATCTTTTGGGAAAAATTCTAATTAAAAAATAAAACCATAGATAAAAAGGTTATTGTTGTTTTGTTTTTTCCCTTGTTTTTGGATGTGAGTGCGATGAGTATAACTGTTATATGGACTTTATACTATTTTCCTACTAGTTTTATACCAATTTTATAAGGGCTTTATACTTATATTTTTAAAAATATATATTACAAAATAAAAATGGAATATTACACCATAAGATAAGGAGAGATATTATGGATAAACAAGAACTTATTCAATTAGTAAATGGAAAATTAAAACTCATCCGTATTGAAAATGATTTATCGCAAGATAAAATGTCTGAAATTATCGGTTTATCAAAAAAAACCTTAGTAGAAATAGAAAAAGGTAGACGTAGTCTCACATGGACAGGTGCAGTGTGTGTTGTCACTCTTGTCACTC
>NZ_JBFUIN010000410.1:0-2755 GCF_056401855.1 Bacillus sp. P4_D3 | reverse complement strand
GTCACAAAGTGTTCTCCTACCTTTTTCTTTTCTTTATGAGTTAAAGTTTCTATACTTTTGTTCTTTAATTCCTTATTTAACTCGTAGCGATCTATCGGTTTAAAGGTGGCAAAAACCTCCTCTTTATATGACCAAAACAATCCAAAAACGATACATAGAGAAATGATTACTATTCTTTTCTTCGTAATACACCCCGCCCTCCTCCATAATGATAGTTATATTTTAACATACAGAAAGAAAATTCTGATATCATGAAGTGGAATAACCTACCTTTAACTTAGAAACGAGGAACAATTATGGACTCTTACAAACAATATATAAAAGAAGCTCTGCCCGGTCTTTCTATACATTCATATGCGCAAAATGAAGAGGGCTGGGATAATATAGCGGTTATTATAAATGACGAGCTACTGTTTCGTTTTCCGAGAAAACTTGAATATGCAAAGCGAATTCCGTTAGAAAAGGAGCTGTGTACCATTCTTTCTCATTCATTACAAAGAATCGAAGTCCCTAAGTATCGCGTATTGTATAAGAATAATTGTGATAATGTTCCATTTTGTAGCTATTATCCTCTCATTCATGGTAAACCGTTAAAAACTGAAATAGTTGCCCAGTTAGAGAAAAAAGAACTTGAAGTAATTATTACACAATTAGCCACTTTCCTTGCGGCTTTACATGGCATTCCTTTAAAGCATGCTGAAACGTTAGGATTCCCTATCGAAAAAACACTTACCTACTGGAAAGAACTACACACAAAATTAAATCAATATCTTACTAACAGTCTTACTTCATTACAGAAGTCAGCCTTAAATCGTTTATTCGAAAATTTCTTTGCCTATATAGCTAAATCTACCTTTCAAAATACAATTATTCATGCTGACTTTACACATCATCACATTTTATTTAACAACCAAAACAAAACCATTTCAGGTGTTATCGATTTTGGAGATGCTCAAATTGGCGATCCCGCTTTTGATTTTGCTGGGCTATATTATGATTTCGGTCATGAGTTTACTACATCTGTATATAAACACTACAGTGCACTTGTTTCTCACCGCGATCCATTACTCATTCACCGCATCACTACCTTTTATCAATACAGCCCTTTACTACATAACCTCATTTATAACATTGAAACAAATAACGAAATAGAATTAAACAAGAGTAAAGAACAATTGAAGGCAATATTACAGGGACGAGATTAAATTCTCTCCCTATACTCTCTCTCTTCATACATCATTAACTTTTTATCCATTTCAACAATAACTTTATACAATTGAAACGCCTGTAAAATTTGCAGTTGAATTCCAAAAGGAGCATTCTGTTCTTTTAACCATTGAAATACTTTTGTTTCATCTTTCATTGATTATTCCTCCMCTTATTAAAATCTGCTACTCATATACCGTAAATGATGAAAAGCTTTTCATGTCAATAATAAAAAGGATGCAAAATTGCATCCTTTAATGTACGATATTTTTCTTCTGCAACGTTTCCTCTTTTTCCTCTTCCACTTGGCACTCACCACGAAAAGCACAACTCATGCAATCAGAACGAAAATGACGCTCTGTGTAGTGCTCAGGTTGCTGTAACATTTCTTTCATTCTAAATAAATCATCCATTCCAGTTATAATATCTTCCTGTTTCGGAATGTACTCATACTTAGTTCCTTCTATTAAATTAATAACTTCAATTTTCCCTGGAAGAATACCGAAAGCTTTATAACTAAACACAGTCATTAACTTCTGACAAAGAGCTAGCATTTCTTCATTTGCATCAATAACATACTTTTTAATTGTAAATGATTCTGTACTCCACTCACCAACTTCAAATGTCATTGAAATATGAACACCTAACTCTTCCATATATGTTTGAAACTTCTCATATAAAAATAACGGCGGCGTCTGACTATCATCCCTTTCAACAAACTGTAATAAGTGATCAGTTAGCTTCGCTAAAACAATATAATACTCCGCCTTTGAAGCAAACATATTAACCCTTACTTTTTTCCAATACTTTTCTAAAAGTATTAAAAGAAAAATTTTTGTTTGTTGCCCGGCAGGCACCGTGTAATATTCATTAATAATTTGATTTACAATCATTTGTGCTATTTGTTGCCATTCAAATGAAGAGGGTTCTCTTCTTTTTATATGACGGAAATAAAATTTGTGTGGACAACGCATAAAATCATACAAATGGTAATCTGTCATCGTTTTGATTGCGATTTTTTCATGCAATTGCTCTTCATCTCCCTTCTGCCATTAAGAAAGGTGTTTTACAAATTCAGCTCCAAACTGTAAACATTTTTCGACATCTTCATCTTCTGGCGTTAATTCTACTTTCAATCCTTCTAACACAACTGCTGCCCCGCGCTCCTGCAGCTTTTCTATTAAAATATCAACCGCTACCCCGTATTTTGGATAACCTGAATCACATGACCCGAATACTGCCGCTTTTTTCCCATTTAAATCAATAGAATCCATTGCGTCATAAAAATCTAAAAAATCATCCGGAAGATCACCATCTCCCCAAGTATAAGCGCCTAAAATAATACCGTCATATTGCTCTAATATAGAAGCTTCTGGTGAATCCATAATATCAATAACTTCAATTTCACTTTCTGTTTCACGAATTGCACCCGCAATATGATCAGCCATTTCCTCCGTATTTCCACTCATACTTGCAAAAATCATTACTAACTTACTCAACTGAACCTCTCCTTTTACCTTGTATCTCTTTTTCTGTTGGAAGTGTACTC
>NZ_JBFUIN010000409.1:0-2769 GCF_056401855.1 Bacillus sp. P4_D3 | reverse complement strand
AACATATACTTCTTCGAATCACAGTCCATTTTTCGAATACGATCTATATACTCTTCGATTTTCTTTTCACCAATTTCTTCTTTAAAGGTACAGTTATAACTCTCTTCACTTTCATATCCTACAGTCGTATATTTCTCATGAACTGCAATCCATATAATTTTCATTGGTTGCATAAATTCAAATCCATATTGAAAATTATCACGATATTGAAACCCGATGCGTGCTTTATAACTAGGATGATACGGGTGTCCATCTATTAAATGACTTTCAAGCTCATCATAAGATTTCGCAAGATAGTCTTCTTCACAACTTCTCTCATATTGTGCAATCGTATCTTTAAAGATTGTTTGTTCTAATTCTTGAATAAAAGAATCCAATTTCGTTCGATCAACTTGAACAATTCGAAAAATCTCCTGTAAAAATTGTGAAACTGATTGTATTTCTTCTTCCTCATCTTGAACTCTCATTATTAATGAGGCATGTAAACAAATACGCCCAAATGTCATACGTTCTTGTCCATAACACTGGTATGTTACATCTTGATTCTTTTCATCAAGACCTTGTATAATAAAAAGTATTTTCTCTCCCTTTTGTATACGAATCGGCGTTATGATTTCTTCATAAATTAACGATTCTACTAGCTGCCGGAATACTCTTCTTCTTACTGAAATGTACTCTTTTGATTGGAGTGCCTTCAATATTTTCGCATGATAAACTTCTTCTTTCATAAATCCCTCCGCTATAATATGGAATATCAAATTCCATTATTTGTATTACGTGAAATTTCAGCACTACTTATGAACGAACAGCCACTTCTCTAACGAGTGGATTATCTACTTGTACATAAATTGCTTGCTCTAAAGGATTTGTCAGTTCATCAACGTCGAAAAATCTCGTTAGCAAATTTGCTTTACATGCCAATTTATTTTCTTCCAACAATTCACTTAAAAATGTAGAAGGTTCGCGGTTATATGGAAGGAACGATTCAAGTACAGACCTTAATTCCGAAAGAAGAATTTCCTCCTTTATTAATCCTGCTGTACCAAAACCATTAATTAGTCCAAACATATGATTGAAAATTAAATAGTAACGAAATCTTTCATCTACAATGTAATCATCATATAAATTCCCAGTGCGTTCACCAATACCGGCTAGTTCATTATCTAGCACTGACTTCATTGAATTGCAGAAATAAAAACCTTGATTATCACGGAAGTAAAACTTAACTGGATAACCATCTTTCAATTGAACAACACTATTTTGTTGATGTGCTTCTAATGCCACGCCATAACGTAAATACATCCATACCATTGGCTTTAAAGAGATATTCATATATCGTCTAAACCACTCTAAACTTACCTCTTCACAGCTTCTATCTTCTAAATCCGCTAAGCGATGGATAATATTTGCTAAACGAGTTCTTTCACCCGGAATTGCATCTTGTACTAATCCAGCGATAAGCGTTGCGTCATTCGCATTTTCACTATAAAAAGGATTCTCCCGAATAATTACTTCAAATCCGGACTCTTGCATACCATAATTTATTGTAATGAAGGCGGGATCACATATAAAATCAAACCCAGGAAACTTTTCTAACACTTCACCAATTTTAGTATTTAACATTTCCTTCCCTTCAGGACCACTCTCAAGTTCCTTCAATTTATTAATACGCATTGAATTCGTCACCTTTACAGGGAATGAAAATTTAAGCATGTACTTGGAATGAGGATGATATAACGTCCTAAGTGATGATGTCGCCATATAACACTTACCTACTGGACCGATATATTCAAGATCGCCTTGATTCATCCAATTTTGCACATAAGATTGATGTAATAGCCATTCTGCTTGTAGCGGATGGATTGGAATTAATGAATATTCATCTTCTTGACAGTACTTTTCAATAAATTCTTGATTAACCTTTTCATCGTACTTTAATTCCTTTTTTATCATCGCCGTTGTGGAATCTTGTAACAATGACTTTTCATTTACTATACTTTTATGTGCCCGAAAATAGTGAAGTTGGCACTCCCCTTTTAATTCAGGAGAATACATTGAACTTTTCCAATCCAATATACCTTGTCTACTCTTTGGTGTAGGATGAGTTAAATGTCCAAATAATAAAGATTGCTCCGCCTCTATAAAAGTCGTATGGAAACCATATAATTCAGCTGTATCCTGCTCCCTTCCTTGTATAAACTTCTCAATATTTTGACAACTACGAATAACTCGAAGCATAAGTTCATCAGGATTCTTACCTTCTCCATAGTTAATAGACATTTCCTTTATTAAAAACATAATAACCGTAATATAATCTGCTTTAATAACATTTTTATTTTCGCCAATTTGGTAATAAAATTGTTCTCCAAATAGATGACGGTCCGTTGATGATTTATATATAACTTCCCCATACAAAGTAACGTTTTGTGCCGATAAAGGGCAGCATAAATAAGTGGGGATAGTATCTCTTTGAAATGAATGGCAGAAAATACCCTCTATCCTTTTATCCTCCGTAATCCATTCTCCACTTCCTGTTTCTCTTAAATAACAATTTAAAAAGCTTTGTATTGTTGCATGTTCCGCGATTTGTTTCGCATGCTGCATACTGCTCCTCCTCTTTTAGACGAACACTATCATTTTTTTATAAAACTTCTGACAGTTGAATTTTATTATCAACTATGATTCTAATTGATAATGATAATCATTTCAAGATATATTTCAGAATTTTTTTATCTAACTAAACTTTTCATCTTTTCAAAACGTTTAATC
>NZ_JBFUIN010000408.1:0-2771 GCF_056401855.1 Bacillus sp. P4_D3 | reverse complement strand
GGGAATAAGGGGCAAGGCACTTATAAACAAATGCAATACACTTGGCAGTACTCCATGCCATTTTTACCTAAGCTAAATAAGAGATATGATGTGGCTATAAGTTTTTTAGGCCCCCATAATTTTATTATTGATAAAGTAAAATCCAAGATAAAGATAGGTTGGAATCATACAGATTATTTTACTATAGTAAATCCAGATAAACCTTTAGATGAAAATATGTGGAATAAACTAAATTATATTGTAAATGTATCTAAAGAATGTCAAGAGTCTTTCTTAAAGGTATTTCCTAATCTAAAACAAAAGGTAGTTGTTTTAGAGAACATTCTATCAACTAAGTTTGTCAAAGAGCAATCACGAGAAGATGTAGGAAGTGAAATGCCAAATGATGGGGGAATAAAAATTTGCTCTGTGGGTCGTTTAAGTCATGCGAAAGGTTTTGATATGGCTGTATTAGCATGTGAGGAGTTGATGAAATTAGGTTATGATTTCAAATGGTATGTTATAGGATATGGGAGTGAGKAAAATTCAATTAAAGAATTGATAAAAGAAAAAAAAATGAGTGATAGGTTTATATTATTAGGTAAAAAAATCAATCCTTATCCATATATAAAAAAATGTGATATTTATTGTCAGCCATCTAGATATGAAGGTAAAGCGGTAACAGTAAGGGAAGCTCAAATTCTTGGAAAACCAGTTGTAATAACTAACTTTCCTACGGCAAAAAGCCAGCTTTCACATAGCTTTGATGGTTTAATAACTCCTATGGGGGTAGAGGGTATAGTTAACGGGTTAAGAAAGTCTATTGAAGATACGGATTTAAGAAATAGATTAACCAGTAATACATTGACAGTAGACTATGGAAACAGTGACGAAATCCAAAAGCTATATCAGATTATTAATAAAGCAGATTAATAATCGTAATAACAAATAGGGAAATATAGTATAGGTTCGTGGGAGAATAACTCAGTAAAAAGGTAAAGTGAGAGGAGGGAGAGATTGGATCAAAAGGTCAGTATTATAGTTCCTGTGTATAATTGTGAAAAATACATTTCTAAATGTTTGGAGAGTATAATCAATCAGACTTATAAAAACATTGAAATTGTAATTATTAATGATGGATCTACTGATAAAAGTGAAAAGATAATTAATACATATAAAAAGAAAGATGACAGAATAATTTGTCTGATTCAAGATAATAGTGGGCCATCGGAAGCCCGTAATAAGGGGATTCTAAATTCAACCGGAAAATATTTAATCTTCATTGATTCAGATGATACGGTTGATAAATATTATGTTGAATTTTTACTTAATCAAATGATTTTTTCAGATTCTGATTTAGTGTGTTGTGGTTATAAAGATATTTCTAAATATGGAGTATTAAATTGTACAGATTTTGATTTAGAAAATAGCGTTTCTGTACATTCTTTTATAGAGATGACTTGTAAAGGTACAGGAGGAGTACTCTGGGGGAAAATCTATAAAAAGGAAATAATTGCTAAGAATGATTTGAAGATGGACAAAGATATATTTATGTGTGAGGATCTAGTATTTGTTTTGCAATACACGTCTCAATGTAAGTCATTTAGTGCTATAAAAGATTATTTATATAATTACAATAGACTAAATCAGAACAGTATAAGCTCCAATATTTCAATACATTATACGCAAAATTATATTACTGTTTGCGAGCGGATAGATGAGGTGTTTCATTCTGTTAGTTTAGCTGGGGATAAGAGGAAAGAAATAATCACTAAAAGGGTTCAAGATGTTGTAATTAATTTAGTAGAGCAACAAAGTATTCAAATAAGGGATATTGGTATAAAAAATGCAACTGCAAATATAATGGGGATTATATCTTTACGATATATTGAAAAATATGTAAGTTCATTTTCAACCAGCAATCTTTTTTATAAGCCATATATATTCTTTTTAAAAAAGAAGCTTATACGAACGAGTATTATTTATGGAGTGTATCTAAATGTTTTAAAAAGTCTCAAAAGGAGAATAAATACAGAGAGGTAAGTGAATCTATGAAAAAAAAGCTATTATTTGTTATCGATTCACTAACAATCGGTGGAGCGGAAAAAAGTTTAGTTTCGTTATTGAATTTAATAGACTTTTCAAAGTATGAAATTGATTTAATGTTATTTAAAGAAGGTGGAGACCTTGAAAAACATGTTCCAGAACAAATAAAAATTTTACCCGTTCCAGAATATTTTCGGTATATAAATAAAGAGAGGTTCTCGGTGGATAAGAGTATAAAATATTTCTACTATAGGATTAAAACTTCTGTATATTTAAGAAAGAATAATTATCAGAAAACAGTTTTGCATAGTGAGCAAGTGGTGTTTCGAAGTATAAACAAAATAATAATGCAACTTCAAAAAAAATATGATGTAGCTATAGCTTATAGTCAGGGAATGCCCACATATTTTGTTGCTAATAAAGTCACAGCATCACAAAAAATAGCTTGGATAAATACAGACTACGTCAATACATTGTATGACAAAGAAATTGATTATGAGTCATATGAAAAGATGGATAAAATAATTACAGTTTCTCGTAATACTCAAGAAACAGTATCGAAAATTAGAAAAGAATATGATGATAAGGTGGATATTATTTTAGATGTAATAAATCCAAAGATGATTTATAAGTTATCAGAGGAATATGAGGTTGTTGAATTTAATAAGTCATATATAAATATTTTAACAGTTGGAAGGTTGGTAACAGCAAAATCGTATAATACAGCCATTGAGGTAGCAAAATTA
>NZ_JBFUIN010000407.1:0-2775 GCF_056401855.1 Bacillus sp. P4_D3 | reverse complement strand
GGTCTAGCGGATGGCCCTCCGCCTTCATTTGCGCTTCGGTAAAAAATTCAATATGTAGTTAAAATAAAGTTAAACTAATGCCTCTATTTTGATTAAGAGTTCTAAGTGAGTTCTAGTTGAATGCTTAAAAAACTGTAGTTTCATAACTGGAATTTTCGATAAATCAAAATGAGTAACGTGATATAATTTTATTAATAATTTTGAAACTAAAAGGGGTTTAAATGATGGGGAACTTTCAAAGTAATTTTCAAACGGCTACACAAATCGCCACTCAAATGAGAAATGCCTCGGATACAATCCAAAGTGCGACAAATCGTTCTATAACAAAGGCGAGCCGTACTACACTATCTGTTAATGCCCAGGCGCAAAAAACGAATCAACAAATGCTAGATTTGACTAGACAATTTTGTGGGGCCTTTCAACAAGCGATTGATAATATTCATTCTACAGCTAAGGAGTTTGAAAGAATGGATAATGAACTACAAAATACATTTCGCTAATGTGACAACCTACGGTAAAGAGAGAAGATGTACATTTAAAAGATGTCAAAGTTGAGGATATTACTTATTCTAAGAGAACTAGAGAAGAAGCTGCACAACTTCGGAGGGAATTTGATAGAAGTGTGAGAAAAGAGTTTCTTAAAACCTTAGTTAATGACCCTGATAAGATTATTGAACTCAAGAATGCTGGTATAGCAGATGCAGATATCGAATTAATGAAAAGAGGAAAACCTCCAATAGGATGGCAAGTGCATCATGATCTTCCCTTAGATGATGGTGGAACAAATACATTTGAAAATTTAACTTTGATACAAAATCATCCATATCATAAGGTTATAACTAATACACAACGTACGCTAACCAAAGGATTACAACCAGGTGACAGTGTAGACATAAGTTGGCCTATCCCAAAACACAACATCTATCCTAAAGGGGAATAAATAAATTTAGAAAGAGGTTTTTATATGTGGAAAGATCTAATTTTAGAAATCAAAGATATACTGGAAAGTGTTAATTATAAGCTGAATACACCTGCAACGGATACTGAAGTTCAGAGATTAAGAGAACATGCAAAAGAAAAATTAAATGTTGATTTACCAAGTGAATACGTAGAGTTTCTTAAAACTGTAAATAGTTTGGATTTTGATGGATTGGTCCTTTACGGAGTTGATTCTTTTTTACTAGAAACAGAAAAGGGTGAACAAATTTGTGGATTCATAGAAACGAATGAGATTTGGTATGAAAATGAATTTCAAAAAGAGTATCTTTTCTTTGGAGATTCAAATATTGCATGGTTCTGTAAAAATTTATCTGAAGGTACTTATCATGAACTGGATAAACCGTCTGGTACAGTGATGAACACGTATGATGATGTTAAAACAATGCTTGAGGAAGCATTAAAAATAACACTTCTCTAATACATGGATGAAAATTAACATAAGGAATTTATGTAGTATTCACTCATCTGAAAAGTACCTATGTAAAATGAACGATTATGTGACTACTGAAACGCTAAATATAGGTAAGCATAGTCCAGAGTATGTTATAGAAGTATACAGAGTGTTAAGTGGAGTTAAACGCTTTGGTGGGTACTTAAGCAGATTCAGTTGCTGCCTTGCCTAATATAAGAGAAAAGTTATTGGACGGAAATTAACTTAAATAATCTTAGATGCTTACTAGTTAAATTCTAAAGGAGTAAAAAGGCATGAAAATTTGGCAATTAAAAAGCTCGACTGATGATTATGAAACCTTTCAATTATTGAACTATGAAGAGGATAAAAAATATTTTAAAACTAGTTTTAATTCTATGGTGAGTTTGTCAGATTCATGGACGCCTAAGTTTATTGAGGTAACAGATGAAGGAAAGTTAAGTGATTCTCCTATATTTTGGGGAAAGTCTGGTGTACAAATAATTAGCGAAAAAGCCAAGGATGTTTTAGAACCTATAGTAGGAGATAATATTGAATTTTTACCATTAATTCATAAAGAAACACACGAAAAATACTATGCCATGCATGTTTTAAGGGTGTTGGAAGCACTTGATACTAATAAAACAATCTTTGAAAAGTTAAGTTCAGGTTTAATAATAGGATGTAAAAAATTTGTATTTATTCCTTATGTTGTTCAGAACGAACCGGTTTTTAAATTGAATATAAATGGGAAGGTGCACCCTAACTATGTTTTAGTATCAGATCAATTCAAGAATGCAGTTTTAGAGAGTGATTTAAAAGGTTTTGAATTTATTGAAGTGTGGGATTCAGAAGAGCTCTCATAAAGAAATTCTAAAATTATAAATGGCCCTGATAAGTTTACGATAAAAACTTAAGTCCCCTTGTTATACAAAGTAGGGGACTATTTATCCTGTATTAACGAGCGGTAAGATTCCCACCTCAAAATTCGGCTAAAGTAAAGAAGTTAGGTGGCAAATGCTCGTAAAAGCCCGATTGGAGAAGGCTAATAATCAGTGGGGATGGACAAAACCTCCACTGATTAAAGTTTCACTTTATTTAAGTTTGTTCTATCAACATTATGGTCACTTAAAGCACTTCACTAAAGAAGATGATCTGTAAAAGCTCCCTTTGTGTTGAAAATAATTATTATTCATGCACAAGCATCGAAGCATCATCATTAATCAATGTCCCTACATGTTCTCCTAAACATATTTTCTTCATTACTCCAGGCTCATCAAAGTTAAATACATGTGCCGGCAAATTGTAGTCCCGAGCAAGTAATAAAGCCGCTTGATCCATTACTTGTATGTTTTGCCTAACAACAT
>NZ_JBFUIN010000406.1:0-2775 GCF_056401855.1 Bacillus sp. P4_D3 | reverse complement strand
CATATACACGGTGTAGTAGATTCAGATGATGAATTAGTGTTAGGGCATTCAAATTCATCAAGAATAGATTACTTTAACGAAAATTATACAGACTATCAAAATATACTTGATGAACAAAGGGCACCAATATATAAAGTTTTAACTGACTATTGTTCTAAAACATATAAAGATGTAAATAATTATATAGATCAACTATTTCCATTGAATTTTGATGCTGTTGAAAGAGTAATTATAATTGGACATTCTTTAGGTGATGTGGATTTACCATATTTTAAAGAAGTTAAGGAACGAGTTAATGAAAATACAGAATGGCATGTTTATTATTACGGTGAGAATGATATTGAAAATTTTAGAGATAAATTGACTAAAATAGGCATAATTGAACAATATATAGAATTTATTCACTGCGACACATTTTATGATTTACCTTAAGTAGAGCAAACAATAGATGTGGATTTAAAACAAAGTCACGATGTTTATAAAAATGTTGCGAAGCTTCGCCCCTTTTGGCTAACCCTTTATCTAAATAAAGGGGTGTTTTATCGTGCGTGAAAAGATTATTCCGTTAAAGGGCCAGATTGTTGAACAACAGTCTTTTAAGAAATGTTATCTAACGACGCTTGTGCAAAAATAATATTGTTGTTTAATTTACAATAAAGTCATTTGAAAAATAATATTAGTTGTTTAAAAATCCTTATTCCACGAACGGAGCAGGTTAGTGGAAGCAATAGTAATTAGGTTTGACTGGGAAAATTGTCGATGATATTAAAAAAGACACCGAAGTGTCTTATGTTTTTCAAATTAAGCATACCGATAAATTGAAATTTAATTACTTAACATTATGCTTATCTTGGGAGCGAGGTATTTTATCGGTGAGTGTATACAAACCATGTAATGCTTGCTGTTAATAATGCTGACGAAATCAAAGCTGTAAGAACACTATATGTTTGCCAAATAAGTATCGTTGACCAATCGAAAGCACAGCACAGTATACCCAGGGCAATCGTAGCGATCAGGAAAATAACTGTTACGATTATTCTCTTTTTTGTCATTGGCTGCCGCTCATTCGTTTTCCTTCTGCGTAATCCTAAGAGAAATAGGAGAACGGCCAATAGGCAAAGAATAATAGTGATAGACGACAAAATGATATCCAAAAGCTGTGTGCCGCTTATTTCATATGACTGAGTTAGATTACCGTCTAATATATCTTTAACTTTTAGTACCAGGTTTATATTGGTATTTGCGCCGTTGCTCAGCAAGCAGACGGCTGTTCGTTCATTTAGCAGTATGACTACTTCGGTTCTGAAATTTGGATTGCCCCCAGTGTGTTCTATAATCGTTTGGTCGGCGTTTACCGACCAGCCTGCCGCATAATACATATCGTTGACAGCCGAAACAGACATATCACCCCTATGTGATTTTTCGATAACCGTGTGAAATATTTCGGGTATGTCCTGCACAATACCCATCTGTATGCCCATCCAACGCGCCATATCTTTTGTATTAGAAATGATGTAGCCTGCGGGCTTATTCCCAGCATAATCCGGAGCTTTAAATGGAGTTGTCATAAAAAAGGAAGAACGGTAGCCCTGTGCCAACTGTCCAGTGGCTTGAGCATCTTCTTTATAAACATACGTCTGGTGAAGACCTAACCGCTGAAATACCTGTTCCCTCATAAAGTCTTCATAGCTTTGTCGCGACACAATCTCAATAACCAAGCCCAATACGTCATAATTAACGGTTCCATAGTTATACTGTTCACCGGGAGGGAACGCCAATTCAGCATCTACGAGCATTTCCACAGTCTTTTGCAACATATCCGGTGTATTGCCTTGTGGAATACTTTGAGTATGCCTAATATTTGTTAGACCACTGGTATGGTGAAGAAAGTTATTTAGTGTAAGGCTTTGCATATCAACAGGTTTCCCTTGATACTTTAACGTAAACCAAGGTAAATATTTTTGGACAGGGTCAGTCATTGAGAGCAGCCCTTGCTCTTCCAACAGCATAATACCCATACCGGTAAAAGCTTTACTGACCGAGGCTAACTCATAGAGTGTATTTTCACTTGCAGACAACCCCTTTTCACGGTCAGCATACCCTGAAGAAAAGTAGAACACTTCATCATCAGCAAGTATTGAGATTGACATTCCCGGCACACCTGATATACGAGAGGCATCATCTAGCAACGCTTGTATTGCCGCAGATTTCGAATCAGACAACGCATAACTTTGTGTTGCGAATCCTGAGAATAATATAAATATCGTTAATACAAAAACAATAATCTTTTTCATAAACTCTCCTTTTCGAAAAATTATAATAGAATAATATAAATAACCTACTTTTACAACTACTAAACTAAATTTTAATTTATCTTTCTATTCACCTATATAATATCAAGTAATTGGGAAGAGTTACACTTAACGAACAGATGCGTTAGTTCAATAAGAAAAACGATCTTCAACAATCGGGCGCGATTGTTGAAGATTAAAGGTAGAAAATGATCAATCTTTTTTATAAAAACCAAGCTTAAATCTGCTGGAGAAGAATCCATTTTGATCAATCTTTCTTCAAAATGGATTCTTTTTATTTATCGTAAAACTTGGGATTGCGAGGTATTTTTGATCAAACTTTATTTCAAAGCTACAACGAAAACAGCCTTCTTTTAAGGCTTAAAAAGAAAAGGGAGGAGAACGCTGTTCTCCTCATGTGTAATGATAATAAAGTTGTTTAATTTCTATGCTATAAACACGCATTACACCGTCTGAACAATCA
>NZ_JBFUIN010000405.1:0-2775 GCF_056401855.1 Bacillus sp. P4_D3 | reverse complement strand
GTCATTGTTCCTACCCCTCTCTTCACTATCATTCTATGTTTATACTATACTACATTAGTGAATATACGGCTCTTATTACAATACTTACACATTAAAATGATAGCGCTTTATTCTTGTTCAAAAATTCGACACAAACTACTAGACTTTAATGATGGAAAGTTTTACAATTGAATTGTGAACAAAATGTGACAGTTTGCATTATAAATTGTGACATTTTCAATTCCATTATAAAAGAAAAGGATGGTGTTGATTATGAAAACTGCACAACGTGAAATGATTTCAAATCGTGAGTTTTATTTCGTACTATATATGATGTTATTGTATGTTACTGGCTGGGTAATCGATGTAAATGGCTTATTCCTAAGTTCCTACTTTAATTTAGCAGGAGAGATTACTCTTCCGTTAGTTGGCGGCATTGTTGGACTGTTCGTTATGTTTATCAATAAAGAACAAACTAAATAACAACATTACATAAAGGCAGAAGACGAATTTTTCGTTTTCTGCCTTTTTCTTTTTTAGCGTATAATAAAAAACATGCAAGTATATAAGGAGTGGTAAGTATGAAAAAAGTAGAACAACTATCTTCTCATCTATATCTTATTGATGATTATGACTTACAACATGATGAACGCACAGGTACATACGTTTTATTAGGTGACGATATTACTTTAATTGAAACTTGTGCGGCCCCTTCTCTTCCCTATATTTTAGACGGCTTACAGCAATTACATATTAATTTAAATGATGTAAAAAACATTATCGTTACACATGTTCATTTAGATCACGCAGGCGCAGCAGGGTTAATGATGGAAAAGTGCCCAAATGCTACTCTATTTGTGCATCCGCGCGGGGCTCGTCATATGATTGATCCAACAAAACTAATTCTTGGCGCAAAAGCTGTGTACAAAGAAGAATTTGATAAACTTTTTGATCCAATTCTTCCAATTGAAGAAGAACGTGTTCATATTGTACAAAATGGGGATACATTAAAAATTGCAGAAGACCGTACACTTACATTTTATGATACACCGGGACATGCGAAGCACCATATTAGCATTCACGATTCAAAAACAAACGGCATTTTCACTGGTGATACGATTGGAATTTATTATAGGGAACTAGCTGATCTTGGTGTAGAATTATATCTACCATCAACGTCCCCTTCACAATTCCAGCCAGATGCGATGATTGCCTCTAAAAATCACATTCAAAGTATGAATGTAGATACTATTTATTTCGGTCATTACGGCGCATCTGCCAATGTTACAGAAGTATATAGCCAACTTGAACATTGGTTACCTATTTTCGTTAATACTGGAAATGAAGTTTTTCAAAAACATACTAATTTTGATGAGGCTACTAAGGCATTACAATCTTTACTAGTGGAGAAAGTCTCTACTCATCTTACAAAGCTAAACGTTCCATCAAATCATTCTGTTTATAATATTTTATATCTTGATTTAGAAATTAGCGCGATGGGAATTATTGATTACTTAACGAAGCAAACAAAATCCACAATTAACTAATAGAAAACGAAGATATATACAACGCCATTATCGTATATATCTTCGCTCCTTGAATATATTTTTTAATAAAGGATGGTGGAATGGAATGCAAAAAGTGATACTATACCTCTGCTTTACATTATTTATCATCTTATTATTAGTTGTAGGTGTTAAAATTCAATTTTATTTAGATACAGACGCGCAAGTGAACTTTAACGTTTATCCAAGGTTATTCTACTTTACACTCTTCCCTCTTTTAGTCGGCATTTTATTACGATTCCTACAATCCATTAATCGCGAAACGAGTAAAAAAAATTGGAACTTTCAGCTGGATAAATTTATCGCTATTACGTTGCCTACACTAATCATTTCCTTTTCTCCAGCTCTACTCTTTTCACCAGTTGGTGGATACCTACCTTATTTAACTAATATTATTCTTATAAATACAACTTTTGTTACTATTATTAGTTTAATAGCTGGTTACTCGTTTTTAGATTGTTTTATACAAAAAGACAAGGAGAATAGTAAGGAATATAACTAAGTGATTTCTCACTTTCACTTTATTAAGCAAGTCAAGGTAATTCTGTCCCTGACTTGTATGCAAAAGAACCTAATGATCAATTTTTAAGTGTCGTTGGTTATAGTGGTTTATTTATAAGCGCAATACATGCGGTAAGGAAATTTATGTAATAACAAAACGAGTATGAAATCGCATAGATTTTATACTCGTTTTTTATTGTTCATATATTTAATTGGTAATAGGAAATTTATGTTAAACTAAAGAAAATCGTGCGCTAAATCAAAATACATTTCAACCAAGGGAGATTTATTTTGTATAAATTAGGGGCTTTCTCGTTTCTAACATTTATCACAAGTGTATTTTCTTTCTTTATTTTAAGAGGGCCTAATGCGAATTTATCGTTACTTATTATGATTCTCAGTATACTTTCATTCCTCGGAATTATATTTGCGATAGCATCAAAAAATTGGTTATTCGGAATACTTGGTACTGCATTAAATGGAGTAATACTGGTAGTTGTATATTTCCTATTGATAGCAAAAGGAATAGGTGGTTAATATATTTACATTTCAATAAGGAAAGCTCAAAGCTAAAGCTATGAGCTTTTTATTTATCTCACCTTTTCATCTACATATTCCATAAACTGCTCCGCTTTAATAAATTTTTCTTTGTACGCCTCAGGTACTTCGTCTGCTGTTATTCCGCCACTCGATTTCGTTTTTACTAATACGGTTTGATATGCCATTAATG
>NZ_JBFUIN010000404.1:0-2778 GCF_056401855.1 Bacillus sp. P4_D3 | reverse complement strand
ATTTTTAGTGGTACTCCGTATCCAACCTCACTTYCATCCCATGCCTAAAGGCAATGGGCTTTCTCGTTCGGAAAGGGCTGTAACAATTACACCCCTCCTGTTACTCTTTTCTCATCTTCACTTAAAAATATATTTTATTCTTTTCATTTCTATCACTCCGCTCGTACTAAGCTATTTTATAATTTCGATACCATATCCTCCTTTCCCTTCTAAAACGACAACCTAATTCATACATTCATGTTAAAATATAGAAAATAAGTTTTTTATTATGGAGGTGTAAAATTCCTATGTATATTTTCATCGGCTTATCCCTCTTGCTCATTTTACTCATTTTTTTATTCGCAAAAAAATTCACACCAAACTCATTCATGATGACTAGTTTTAAAGGAAATAGCTTTACGACATTTTCAGTTGGTATATTAATCGCTGCCACACTCTCTCTTTCATACGGAATGTATCACGCTGCAACATATCAACCTAGATATTTAGATATTAAATTACAAAATCAAAATTTTACTGTTTTCGGTAATGTTGGTGAGTTTGGTTATTTCTCAGAAGAATTACTAAAAAAAGATACAGCAGTTGAACTGTATTTTGTCTCTTGGGAAACAATACAATTAAATAATCCAGAAATAATAGTAGACTACCCTTCAGGCAAACAGAAAACATGGAAGCCTAATATAACAATAATACCTACAAATAAATTACAAGAAGAACATAATATTAAAGAACTTTATCAACTCTCACCGTATTCCTTTGAAGAATCTGGAAAAATAATATTAACTATTAAAGAAAATAAAACATCTCATAAAAAGATTTCAATTAATGTGAAATAATTACAAATAAAATGTCCCTCCAACATAATGGAAGGACATTTTATTTACATATGTATTTAATATTATTATTTTGACTGTTCATTCAATGTCGCAATTATTTCATTGGCAGTATTCTTTCCGTTTCCAATACAAGCACCAATTCCTACACCGTAATATGAAGCTCCAGCTAAGTATACATTAGGATAAAGAGCGGCCAATTTTTCTTGTAATGATTGAACAGCTTGATTATGTTCTAAATGATATTTTGGCATTAAATCTTTCCAATTTGTAACTTCAATTACTTCTGGTTCACCTTGAATTCCAAGACTCTTTTCAATATCATATAAAGCTACTCGTACTAATTCCTCTTCACTATAACTTTTAATCGTTTCATATACTGGATTAGTGCTCTTATAAAACATTCTTACTAATAACTTTTGTTTACCCGATGTATGTTTCCACTTCCTGCTTGTCCATGTGCAAGCATCACAATGTAAATCACTGTTTTCCGTTACGATAAAACCTGTGCCGTCAGCCGGTAGTTGTTCATCTAGTATGTCAAAACCTAAGTAAATACTAATAAGAGATGAGTTTTTAAACTTATTAAACTGCTCATTTAACTCATTAGACTGTAATAAAGCTTGTGCGATATCATGTGGAGCTGCTAAAACGACATAGTCAGCTTGTATTGTCTCATGATTTGCAAAAGAAACCTCATACCGATCCCCTTTTTTACTTATCGATGTTGTTACAGCACCTTTTTTAATTACAGTCTCCGTCAGCACTTCTTCTAAGCGATTAATAATCGTAGATAGTCCACTTTTAAATGATACAAATTTTTTATTTCCTGCTGATTGAAATTGTTTTTTATTCTCTTCAAAACCTTTAATAATACTTCCGTATTTATTTTTATACTCAAGTAAATATGGTAACGTAGATGCCATTGTAAGCTCATTCAATTTACCGGAATATACACCTGAAAGCACAGGCGCAATTTGTCTTTCCACTAACTCTTTCCCTAAAAAGCTTTCTAAAAATACAGCAAGTGATGTATCCTTTGTAAACTCTTTATTTTTCGTAATAAAATCTTTTAAAGCAACGATTTTCCCTTTTTTTGAGACTAGCGTACTGCTAAATAATGATTCAACACTCATAGGAATCCCAAATATAGTGTCAGCAGGAATTGGTTGTAATATATYATCAGAGTATATGTAAGAAATGCCTGTTTCGTTATATGCCATTTCATTTTCTAAATTTAAATCTTTTACAAGCGGCAAAACATGTTCATTACGAGCTACGATAGAATCCGCTCCAGATTCCATAATAAAATCATTTTCTTCCACACTGTGGATTTTACCACCTAAATACTCTTCTTTCTCAATAAGGATTAAATTTAAATCTATATTATAATCCTTCTTTAATTTTTCTAAGTAAAACATAGTAGAAAGTCCAGTAATACCTCCACCGATGACAACGACTGTTTTCATATTTGCTGCGCTCCTAACCGATACATTTAATAAATCCTATTATATTATACCCAAAATTCCTCATATTCGACTAGCAGCTTGCGCATTCTGTAAGAAATTAGACAATATATATGAATAAAAAAGAACTATAACATATTCAACTCACGTCATAGTTCTTTCTATTTTAAAAACATAAACCAGTTTATYAATTTGTCAATTTCTTGGCTGAGTGCTATTACTTTTTCATGTTGAAGTCCATAATTTGAGACTAGATTCAATAATTCTTCTTTTTTCAATTCAATTATTTTTTCTAACTTTACTAACTCCATGTCGTCTTTATTCGCTCCAATTTTAAAATATATGTACTTTAGTATAGCCTACTTACATAATAAGTAAAAGTCTCATACTAATGTAAAATCTTACATATTTGAAAAAATAATATATTACTAATAAAAAAAGAGACTTAAACTAAGTCCCTTATTACAGATCATTATAAT
>NZ_JBFUIN010000403.1:0-2781 GCF_056401855.1 Bacillus sp. P4_D3 | reverse complement strand
CACTTAAATCACTCAACTTCTTCGCTAATTTTTCAGCCGGTTCACTCGTAAACTGTGATCTATAAACGAACGCAATCTCCTCTGCCTGTTTTTTAATAACTTCCGCAATCTCTGTTACGCCATGTCCAATACCTGCCGTAATCGCTCCTGACGAACCATCAAAATATTTATTTCCGTTTTGATCATATAAATAAACACCTTTTCCATGTGAAATCATTGGATACGGCTGACCAACAAGTGKCTTAATTAAGTAATCGCGCATAGCGCTCCCCCATTTCTCCAATTTGTATATATATATGAAGAAAATTGACGTTTCTTTCATAAAAAAGAACCCTCTGCGAAAGCAGTGAATTTATCAAAAAACTATTATAAAATATACAAATGAGTGCTAAATATTATTTTGAAAACAGAAAATTCAGAACTTAAAATGAAGACCAACCCTTACCTGTACGCTTAAATACCCCTCTCTGATTTAAGATAACAACAAATTGAATATTTTTTTAACATAATATCAGCTCCCCTCAATTGCTGACATTGTGTAAACTTCGACGGAACTCCCGTTATTCTCCTTCCTATTATCCTACTTTATATTGCATATTTTCAAACAAAATTCGACATTTTACTTCGCCACATTTATTGTAATTATTACTTAACAAATAGTATCACCTGTTTAGAACAATAAAAAAAGAACCGATTAACCATATTAATCAGTTCGGCACGACGCTCTTTTATCGGGATTACCTTATCCAACGCATCACTAAAATTAATAGAAATACTCATAATGCAAATCCATAATTCGTCCCACAGCCTATTGCACCAAATCCTCCATAACTTCATTCCCAATAACTATTGGGATATCCCCATCCCTAGGGTTCCACTCCTTCCATAAAAGTCAAACTACCTTTCCTTTATAATTTATGTAGGACAATTATCGATTTGTATGTGTGTTTGCCTATAAATAAAAAAATCCCTATTTTAACTTTTCCTTCTAGAAAGGTAAGTTTTTTGCATAACCTCTTTCTAGCTTCGCATATATTTGTAATGATGATAAAGGAGGAATGTTCATGACTCAATCCGAAATTGAAAAGTATGGACAAGAAGCTGCACGTTACGAACAGCTCGCTCGTTACTATCAATATAGCAATCCTAAAAGATATGTAGAACTCTATATGAAATACCATGATGCAATTACAAAACTTGTACAAGCATATGAAAAGAGAGATTCACAAGAAGCAACTTTACCGTCACATATGAGAATTTTTCACACAGCTCCCCATACACCAGCAGTTGATATTATAATAAACGGACAAAAGGTTATTAAAAATATTTCTTTTAAACAATTCAGTCCTTATTTATCATTAGTACAAGGTAAATACCGTATTGRTATTGTCCCTGTCGGAAACGAAACTCCAATATTCTCAGCATTAGTACCAATAATGGGGAATCACGCTTATACCCTTGCAGCGGTCAATAGCGATAATCATCTCCAATTACAACCTATTCTTGATAATACTCATTTACCATCTGGTCAAGCAAAAATACGGTTTGCACATTTTTCACCAGACACTCCAGTAGTAAATGTAAATTTAAAAGATGGGGATCATTTATTTGAAAATGTACTCTTTAAACAAATAACAGATTTTTTACAAGTTAGCCCTGGTACAGCAGATATTGAAGTTTCACTTGCGGATACAAAAAAAGTACTATTAACCATTCCGAAATTCAACGTTGAACCAAATACAATTTACACAATTTCAATGGTAGGTTATTCAACTGAGGATCCAAAATTAGAGACCGTTATACTTACAAATTAAAACAGTCTACACCATTCGTATGGTGTAGACTGTTTACTTGTGAAACGTAATTTGAAATTCTGTCCAATCGTTATTCGAACGACACAATATGGATCCATTATGTTTTTCTACAATTTGTTTACATACAAATAATCCGATACCAGTTCCTAGCTTTTTAGTAGTTACAAATGGCTCAAAAATAGTCTCTACATTTTCTGCTGGAATCATAGGTCCATTATTTTTTATAACAATGCGCACAGCCTGATCCTCTTCAAATACATCAATGATAATTTTCCGCTCTTCTTTCACCGATTCAAGAGCATCAATCGAATTCATTAAAATATTTAAAACTACTTGCCTCACTTCACTCCGGTAACCAACGAGTGGAATAGGATACGGCAAATTCTTTTCAATCAAAACATTTGCATTAACTAAACTTGGATATAAGAATTGTATAGTATCTTGAAATAAGTCATTTAGCCAAAAACGTTCCGATTCATTCCACATTTCTTTTTTCGATACAAGTAAAAATTGCGAAATCCTAAAATTCAATTGATCTAATTCATGTGAAATAATATCTAAATACGATAGGTTAGGATGGTCTGTCTTCAATAGCTTGACAAATCCCATAATCGAAGTTAACGGATTACGAAATTCATGCACAAAACTAGCCGACATTTGCCCTAGAATCGTAAGCCTTTCTTTATGTGTTTCATTTATATATTGCTGTTTTTCTTCTAAATTCCTCGATATAATTTCTGAGTATTTTAAAACGGTATAATAAATTAATTTGTCAAAACAAGTATGTATTTTGGCCATAATCGGTTTCAATTCACGGGCGCTTACATCCAATTCGCACATTGCTTCAAAAAGTTCATTTCTTCCCACATTTGCATTGTAAACAAAATCTCCAATATTCGCATCTGCACCTGCACGCTCAATAGCCATTTTCTCACATAATGGCTGAAGATAATTAATGTCTTTATCT
>NZ_JBFUIN010000402.1:0-2785 GCF_056401855.1 Bacillus sp. P4_D3 | reverse complement strand
ATTTTATTAAGATAACTCCTCCAAATGTAAAACTTCCTTGAAGCCATAACGGTAATTTTGCAGCAATTGGATTAGGACCCCAAAATATTTTGATGCACTCGCTAAGAACGAGCATTCCTCCGAGTGTAACGAGAAGCTGCCGAACATGGTTTCCATACACTGGTCTAATAAGAAATCTTTCTAAAATGAAACCAAGAAACATACCCATAGCGACTGCGCCAATTAGCGCTAATAAATAACTATCTGTCATATTAAATAACCAAACGCCTGTAAATGCTCCCCATGCAAACAAACCACCATGCGCAAAATTTAGTACGCTCATTAAACCGAAAATAAGTGATAGACCAGACGCTAATAAAAAAATAAGCATCCCTGTCGAAACGCCGTTTACAAATAAGTTAATTAGCACATCCACATTCTATCCCCCCGTATCAATGTTAAGAAATACCTAAATATTTATGACATGTTTCCTTATCCTCTCGCAGTTCCTCCATGAAACCGTTATGCACAATACGCCCATTATCCATAATGTGAAAATAATCACCGATTTGACTAGCCATCATAAAATTTTGTTCAACAAGTAAAACAGTCGTTTTTTCCTTCATTTTCAAAATAGCTACCATTAATTTTTCTATCATTATTGGAGATAGCCCTTTACTCGGCTCATCAATAAGCAATAGTCCATCACTATTAATAAATGCTCTTGAAATTGCCAACATTTGCTTTTGTCCCCCACTTAATAGTCCACTTTTTTTATACCAAAATTGCTTTAAATCTGGAAATAGTTCGAGCATCCATTCTATCTTCTCTTCAGATTCTTCCCCCTTTTTTCCCCTAGCAAGTGCGAATGTCTCTTCTACTGTTAAATCATGAAAAATACCTTGATTTTCTGGTACATAACCTATACCTTTTCTTGAAATTAAATGTGTAGATAATCCATTTACTTTTGTGTTATCATAATAAACTTCTCCATTTGCTATCCGGTGAAATCCCATAACTGAGCGCAATGTTGTTGTTTTTCCAGCACCATTTCTTCCAAACAATACTGTAATCGTTCCCTTCTCAACCGAAAGGGACACTCCTTGTAAAATATGAAACTGATCTAAATACGTCTCTATATTATTCACTTGTAGTAGTGCCACTATATAATCCCCCTAAATAAGCACTTTGTACTCGCTCGTCTTTCATCATTTCTTCCGGCAATCCTTCAGCCAATAACTCGCCATGAAATAAAACGATAAGATGATCTGATAAACCTAGCACCATATCCATTTTGTGTTCGATAAGTACGATTGTGCTCTCAGGATTCTTTTTAATATTTTCGATTACTTGTAATATAGCCGGAACTTCCTCAACTGAAATACCTGCTGTCGGCTCATCTAGTAGTAATACATCTGTCTTTAATGCTAACAACATAGCAAGCTCTAACTTTCTTTTTTCTCCGTGAGCTAAATCCTTAGCTAATACGTCCCCTTTCTCGTGAAGGAGTACTGTCTTCAAAAGACGTCTCGCTTCTCCAGTTTGCTGCTTTAACTTGGCTGCATTCGGAAAGAAACTGTAATAATCCTGAACAAACGATTGAACACTTAGACGTACATTTTCAAGTACTGTTAGCTCTGGAAAAATATTTGTCAACTGAAAAGAACGACCAATGCCCAAACGCGTTCGATCTGAAATTGATAATTTTGTAATATCCTGCCCTTTAAAATAAACTTCACCTTTCGTCGGAGAAATTTGCCCACTTAGTAAATTGAACAGTGTTGTCTTTCCAGCACCATTCGGTCCAATAATTGAAATGAGCTTTCCTTTTTGTACCGTTAAATTAACATCCTTAATAACATGATGATCCCCAAAAGATACACAAAGATTTTTCGTCTCTAACAAATGTGTCATGAAATCCCTCCCACTGAAAACCATGTTTATGAAAGAAATAAGTATAAAGAGGGTATCCCCTCTTTATACAAAAACAACAGAAAATTCAGTCTATTTATTCTGAATTGATGGTTCTGTCTCTTTCATCGTTAATTCTCTCTCTAACACTGGTACTGGATAATCAACACCATCTTGCTTTTTCAGCGTTATAGAATATAGAGTTTGTAATGCTTGATGATCCTTCTCTCTAAATTTCATCTTTCCTTTCGGTGTCTCAAATTCCATCCCTTCCATTTTCTTAATAAGTGTATCTACATCTGTATCRCCCTTCGTTTTCTTTACAGCTTCGACGATAGAAATTGCTGCTGACATTCCTCCTGCTGTAAATAAATCTGGAACAGCACCATTAAATCGTTTTTTATGTTCTTCTACTAACCAATCGTTCACCTTATTTTTAGGAAGTGAGTGATAATAAACGGAAAACCCTTGCATCCCTATTAGCGCATCCATCGTTTTTAATGCTGGTATATCAGGTGCACCAGTAGAAATTTTAATGCCTTGCGCTTCCACATTCATATCTTTCAACTGTTTCCACGGTGAATTCGCACCTGCCCAAACGATAAATAGATAATCTGGTTTTGAGCTAATAATATTTTGAATATTCGCAGTGAAATCAGTTGCATTCGTATCCGCGTATTGCTCGTTTACAATATTTGCACCTAATTTCTTCGCTCCAGCTTTAAATGCAGCAATCCCCTCACGACCGTAAGCATTATCTTGTGCTAGCGTTGCTATTTTCACATCTTTTTTAGCAATTGCCGCAGCACCAGCGATTGCATCTTGAGATGAATTTCTACCAGTCCTAAAAATATATTTATTCCAGTTCTTCCCGGTAATACTATCAGCAACAGCT
>NZ_JBFUIN010000401.1:0-2786 GCF_056401855.1 Bacillus sp. P4_D3 | reverse complement strand
AACGTATTCCATTTATTATGTTCGTTCATGAGCTTATTGTTCATACCTTTTGCTCCTCAAACAACTTTTCCTCTTCCCATTTATGACGAAGTTTCGCAAATATAGTTGCAAATTTAAATTCAAAAAACTCTTTCTCTTCTTCCAAAACAAATTCGCCAAACTGTAAAGAAAAATCATACTTCCATTCTACTAATTGTAGTAACCAATACTCTTTCGTATTTTCTTTCTCTTCTTGTATACGCTCAAATGTTTCTGGATGAACCGTTATAGTTAATTTTTCAAATGAAGTAGGCAATGTTTGCACGATACCTGTTAAAATCGGCAAAACGTCTAATAATCGTGAATCTACCGCTTGATTCACAATTTTTTCTGCTAATTGAAAAGATTGATTCCATAATAACTCAGTCCATTCATATGCTGTTTCTTGTTGCTCCTTTTGAAACTGCATACGTGCTGCTTCCATCTGCTCCATTTGTTCATGAATATGCATTTGAAACTGTTCTTTATCCTGTAACAACCGCTGACGCTCTTGCTCTAGCATTTGCTGCTGCTGCCTTAGTTGATGCATTTCAATATGTAATACATCTTGCTGTGCTAGAAGTTCTGCATGATCTACTTGTATTTCTTCTTGGGCGTGAACTGATATTGGTTTCGGGAATTGTAATTCATACGTTTCTTCAGAAAAAGAAACAGAATTCTTCGGAATTCTGTTTTTAAATAAGGACATCATCTTCACCTCTTTGAACGATAATTCTTCCTTCTTTTTCTAGTTTTTTCACTGTACCTGTAATCGTTTGCTGCGCTTTTTCAGCATCCGTCATCTTAAGCGGTCCTAAGCCATCTAACTCTTCTAGAATCATCTCTTTACGGTTTGAAGACATACATGTAAATAATTTCTCTTTAATTTCTTCTTTTGCAATTTTAATTGCTTTCGCAATAACACCGTTATCTGTAATTTCCTCTAATACGCGGCGAAGTGCAAGATCTTCAAGACCGAGTAAGTCTTCAAAGACAAACATATTTTCTTTAATTTTCTCAGATAACTCATAATCGACTTCATCGAGCTTTTGAAAGACTGTTTTTTCAACGCCTCGTGAAACGTTATTTAAAATGTTCACAATCGTTTTCAATCCATCTGTTTTATTAATAGCACTAAATGCCATATTATTTAATTTTGCTTTTAATAACTCACCAATTTGATTAATTAATTCACCATCTACTTGCTCTAGCTTCGCAATGCCCATTACCGTTTCTACACGTTTATGATCTGGTAATCTCTCAATTAATTGAGATGCTAGTTGAGGCTTAATATAAGAAGCAATAATTGCTATCGTTTGTGGCGATTCATCATTAAGCACTGTAAGAAGTGGCTCTAAATCTGTTAGTGAATTTAAGAATTCAAATGGATTATCTTTGTTGTACCAAAGGTCTTCTAATAATTTTTCCAACTCGTCTTCTGGCATATTTTTAAATATACGACGAATGTATTCTTTATCTGGGGTCACTAAATTTAATTCTTTTACATTTAGTTCATACAGAAACTCCCCTAGTACATTTTCTAACGTTTCTGCTTTATATACACGAAACTTCGCAATTTCACGAAGTAACACTTCTTTTTCCTCAGCCGTCATATATTCAATGACTTTTGCTGCCACCTCTTCGTCTAATGTACGAATGAGGATGGCAGCTTTTTCTTTGGAGGAGATTTCATCTAACATTGTTTTTCCTCCCTTACTTATCCGTTTAGCCATTTTTTAATAACTTTTGCAGTACCTTCTACATGCTCTCTCGTAGCTTCCTGCACTTGGTCATCTAATGTAGGTTCTGCCGGTTCTACTGGTTCTGGTTTTGGCTCTGGTACTATTTTCTCTTCAGGAATTTCCATAATGCTTTCACTACTTGCAGCAACTTCCTCTTCTGCTAAGTATTCATCATATTCCTCTTCTTCTTTCTTTTTCTTACGTCTTGCTAAGAAGAACCATAATAGGCCACCAAGCGCTAACAATCCACCTGTAATTCCACCGAATAACCACCAGTTAATGCCGATTTTTTCTGGCTCTTTCTCTTTCTCTACTTTCGGTTGATCAAACTGAACAGTTACAACGTTAACTTGACCATTTATAAAGTTTCCATTCGGATCAGCTTGAAGTCCAGCAGCTGTACCAATTGCTTCTTTAAACGTTGTCATATCAATTCTTCGTTTTACTAACGTATCATTATCGACCCATACAACAACATTTGTTTTTGTTAATTCCGGATGTTTCTTAATCGTTTCAACCGTTTTATCTATCTCATAGTTTTCAACTTTGTTACCATTTTTATTATCGTAGACGATTTTACCATTTTGATTATTGTTCGTACCGTAGTTTGGCACTTCACCATTCGCTGTAATACCAGCACTTGGCTTCGTATCCGCTCCTTCTTGCGCAGTAGAGCTTTCCTCTTGCTCTTGTTTACTGCGAAGTACACCTTTATCCCCATATTTTTCTGACTGACGTGTAACTTCATCATAATTTACAGACACTTTCGTATTCACTTTATATTCATTTGGCTTAAACATCGTCATTAACGTCGCATCAATATCTTGCTTTAATTTACCTTCAATTTGTTGTTGCATCTCAACTTCTTTTTCATAAGAAGAGGAACTAGTAGAATGTGCTTCATCTRCTCCTTTCGAGATAATACCTTTTTTACTATCAATAACACTTACTTCTTCTGCTTTCACCCCAGGAACTGCCGCACTAATCATTTGCTGTATACCTGCAACTTGATCAGCTGTTAATAGT
>NZ_JBFUIN010000400.1:0-2800 GCF_056401855.1 Bacillus sp. P4_D3 | reverse complement strand
CTTTTAAATCCTTTCCTTCTGTTTCAAGTCCAAAATGTTCAGCTTTCGTTCGAAAATGCTGTTCAATTCTTTGTTGCATTTCTTTTTGTTCAGGATTTTCAGCCGCCTTAACTGGATCAGCACTTATCGCTTTTATTAAAATCAGACAAGTCATAATGGCTAATATGTATTTGTACATGTAAAATCCTCCAACCCGATATAAATTACATTTTTACTATGTACAATTAGAGCTTGGAAAATTCGTCCACAAAATTATTTTTCTCGTTCAAAAGTGACTACTATCAAGCGTTAATGGACTTTTATTACATTTTTTTACAAAAAAAAAAAAAAACAAACCCTTTAAAGAGTTTGCTTTTCATCTATCTTATAGCGCACATTCTTCAATCTCAAATCCTAAATCTTCAATCATACCCCAGTCCGCAGTCGGCTCTTGTCCAGCTGTTGTTAAATAGTCCCCGACAAAGATAGAGTTTGCTGCAAATAAACCAAGTGGCTGTACAGAACGTAAATTAAGTTCTCGACCGCCTGAAATACGAATTTCTTTTGTTGGATTTACAAAACGCATCATCGCCAGCACTTTTAAACATTCTACAGGTGTTAATTCTTTTTGTCCTTCAAGCGGAGTACCCTTTACAGCAACAAGAAAATTACACGGAATAGAATCCGCATCTAAACGTTGTAATTCAAATGCAATTTCAGCGCGCTGTTCAATCGTTTCTCCCATTCCGAAAATTGCTCCAGAGCATGGAGAAATACCGGCTTGCTTCGCTTTTTGGACTGTATCAACACGATCGTCATACGTATGCGTTGAACAAATGCTATCATAATTGTTAGCATGCGTATTTAAATTGTGGTTATAACGATGCACACCAGCTTCTGCTAACTGACCTGCTTGATCTTCATTTAAAAATCCTAAACAACAGCAAATTTTTAAATCTGTCGTTTCACGAATTTCCTTAACTGCTCCAATAACGTGATTTACTTCTTTATCCGTCGGACGACGACCAGATGCAACAATACAATATGTACCTGCTTTACGACGAATTGCTTCGTGCGCTCCTTCAACAATTTTCTCTTGTGTTAACCATGCATACTTATCAATCGGTGCTTCTGAAATAATAGACTGTGAACAGTACCCGCAATCTTCAGGACATAATCCAGATTTCGTATTTATAATCATGTTCAACTTTACTTTCTTACCAAAATGATGATGGCGAATGATGTAAGCTGCATTCATAATTTCTAAAACCTCTATATCATCAGCTTCTAATATTGCAATTGCATCTTCTTTCGTAATCATTTTCTCTTCTACTACGTCGTATGCAAGTTTTTTCCAATCCCTTTTTGTTTGTACTTGTTTCATTTCATCTCTTCCCCTCTTTTGTTATATACGTAAATAAAGCATGATATGTTGCTACTATCCCTTCTTTTTCCGTGAAGTCTCTTTCGTATATACGAAGCATCGTACGAAAGAGTGAAGGGCTTTGACAATAAGACTCTTCATTACTATTGGTCGCTCCTACTTTTCGAATAGAATGTAGGAATTCCCTAACTTCTGCAAATCTTTCTATGTAACATGTTTCAGAAACATGCACATCCCCTGTTTCTATCTTGCATATATGAAGCAACTGATCTTTCGAATAAAAACGTTGACCAATCAAAGTTTCATTTTGGATGTTTTTTTCCTCTTTCGCTCGCTGAAACGAAGCATGGAGCTCTTGAAAAGTTTCTTGTCCAAAGGTGGAAAAAAGTACTATCCCATCTGTAGACAAATGATGAAATAAATTTCTTATCACTTGTTTTACATTGTTAAGCCATTGAAATGTGGCATTCGAAATAATAACATCATATGATTCTTCTAATCGTAATCGTTCAATATCCTCACAATGAAACGTCACATTTTCGGTATTTTGTCTAGTTTTTGCAATCGTAATCATACTTTCAGCAAAATCAACGGCTGTAATTTGTGCTTTTGGAAATAACTTTGATAATTGCTCTGTGACATAACCTGTCCCGCATCCAAGTTCTAAAATACGTATTGATGATGTTTCACTATATCGCCGCTTCAATATAGAAAGTAACGAATGTGCCATCTTTTTTTGTACATTTGCATATTGATCGTAAGATACGGCTGCCCCATTAAACCGTTTTTGTAGTAACGTTTTGTTGATCATGTCGTATCCCCTCTACAAATTGGATTATCTCATTCGCRCAATATTCGAAATTCGTTACACATAATGCATGACCAGCCCCGCTTACTACTTTTAGCGTAGCATTCGTATTCTCCGTCATATTATGAGCTGCGGATAATGGACATATCACATCCTGTTCTCCATGAAGAAGTAACAACGGGACTTTGATATCTGTTAATTCGTTTCTCATATCTGTTTCTATTAAATAATCTAAGCCTAATTGTAAAGACTGAATCGAGTCCCCTTTAAAATTCAGCGCAATCTCTTTAAAACTCGTATTCTCCTTCAGCTCATTTTTTGTAAATATATTTTCATAGAAACGATTCAAAGTATCTTCTTTCTTTCTCGTTAAATTCTTTTTCATACGTTCTACATGCAAAGAATTMCATCCGCTTGTATAGTCGCTCGTATTTGTAAATTTAGCAGTACCACCAATTAGTACAATACCTTTCGCCTTAATCTTTTTATAAGCTTGAATTGCCGCTAATGCTCCTAATGACCATCCAACTAAAATTACATTTTCATCACGTGCTACCTCTATTATTCGTCCCGCAAATTCACTTTGTTCTTTCACATTACGCCAATCTAAACATTGAACAGGATAGTCT
>NZ_JBFUIN010000399.1:0-2800 GCF_056401855.1 Bacillus sp. P4_D3 | reverse complement strand
TAATTATTTCTCATTTGGTGTGTATATTATTTGCTTCCCATTATTATTAATTAAAGCTGACTTTGCTTTTATTTTCGTTTGTTCTATTTCCACATCATCATTAGAGAAATTCACAATGATTTTAATGTTTTTTCCATATGAAGCAGATTGTACTAACTTATCTTCTGACAAATATGCAAAGTTCGTCATTTCTTCTTTTACTGCCTTTTCATGAACTTCATTCCAAACTTTCAGATGCTCTGTAATTTCTTTTTTATGCTTATTCCACTCTACTTCATCTAAATGGTACAAAGGAGGAACATTATACAATAACTCATACAACATACGATTTCCTACCTCATCTTTTACTTTCAAACTTCCCCATTCCCAGTGATGCGTTGTAATAACGGAATCATTGTATACTAATTTATATAACGGTACCGAATATACCGGATTTAAATATACTTGTTTATATTCTTCTTTCAACGGTACTTGTTTTGCATATTTTTCAGGAACATTTTGATTTGGTGACCAATACCCACCGACATAATACGGGCTTGTTTTATTTTTCCTCATATCTTCATCGTCCCACTTAATAACTGGTGTTTCAATGCCATGAGCAAATGCAATCGTACTACTCGCAAAATCATTTCCGCCCTCTGAGCCAACTACCATACCTTTTTCTTGCGCGATATAATCCATTCGTTTTAATCGTGCTTTTAAATCTTGTTCTTGTGTCGTTACATGTTTTGTTGAATAATCATCATAAATTTCGCCCGTCGCGTCACAATCAATAAACCATGAATTATATTTAGGGCCATTTTGTAATATATCGTTCATTCGTTCTTTTACACTAGGAAGTGATAATGTCGGATTTAATTTTCGGCCTCTCCCTAAAAACCCTTGCACTTTCTCTCCATTTTTCTTCGTTACAGTACCCTCTTCATATAACGATGGATCATTAAAGGACGCTGTGTTCCAATTTTTATCACCTTTTTCATGAATGGAATGATAAGAATCATACGGACCAACTAAATATCCCATTTTCTTAGCTTCTGTAACAAAATTAGGTTGCATATATCCTTGTTCCCAGTTCGGTAGACCAATCCACGCCTTTTCTATCCCGGCCTCTTTCATTTCCTTTAGTATATCCGTTCCATCTGCATTACCCCATTTACTTACTTCTTCAACCGCATCACCGAGTACTGACTTTAGTAAATGTTTATTTAAGCTATACAGCTCTGTCTTCGATAAGTGATCTACACCTTTCTTTAATAACACACTAGCTTCCTGATCAACTTTCGGGAAAATATCCTCTTTATACAATTCCTTCATTGATAATGCTTCGTTTACATAACGCAAAATAACATTTTTTTGATACTTATCAATGAAATCTTGTTTACTTACTTGTTCAAATACATTCAGTTCCCCAGGCTCTGAACTATTCTTTTGAATAAGCTCTTTTATATGGCTAAACAGCGGACTATTTATTTGCTCCCTTAGCTTTGGCCAATTTACATTACTTTCTGATAAACCATTTTGATTCCAAAAATAAAAATGACCTGCACCGTAAAGTTTTTCAATTTCTTTATTTTTTCTTGCCTTTTCTTGTAATGTTTTAAATTCACCTTTTTCAATAATATTGTCCTTGTATAGTTTTGCGATACTTACTGCATCATTATTTGTCACATATAATTGAAAGCCATATGTTTTATTTTTATTTATACTCGGGAATTCATGTGTAAAATCAAACCCTATTTTCGGATCTGAATGAAATTTCAATTCATTATTAAACATATTATTCGCAATATATACGATCGAATATTTAGAACCATTTAATGCAAAAAACTTCATAGAAAATGATTCAGCAAATGAATATGCATCATCCTTTAAAAACTTCTTCCAATTCTCATCATTACTTGGAATTTGCTTACCTTCCCATAACGGAAGTATATAATTTTCAGCTTGTACTTTCGGCCATGTAAAACTTTCTGCACCAGTCGATTCCACTTCAATATTTAAGTACTCTTTTTTCTTTTCTAAGTTTACTTTTACTTTTTGATCTGGATATTCCCACGATGTGCGATCCTTGTCTTTTTTTAAATTCGACACCTTCATTTTCGGTAACGGTTGCGATGCCTGTTCCTTTACACCATCATGTTCTACAGTTAACGTGAAAGTCTCTGGATTTACATCGTAAGTAAAATCTTTATACGTCGCTTTCTTTATTTTAGACTCTTGTAAAGCATTATTACCTTTTACATCACACCCGACTAAAGTCGAAAATGACATAGTAGTAAGAAGACATATTGCTATCATTTTTTTCATCTTCTGCACCTCCACCACTGAATATACAGGAGCTTTGTTACAGGAATGTGGCAAAAAATAATAGGGCCTGCCCCAAAAGCCGAACTTTGAAATGGAGTCATGTTCTTATTGGGTAAATTTGCAACAGTACATGAAATTATATCGAACACAAATAATAAGAGAGGGCCGTCCAATTTTTTTTGGACGACCCTCTTCAAAGTGTAAAAATAAGTTCACTTTTACTAATTATGAGTTCAAACAAATCAAAATTTTAACAAGCTTTCCTTAACTGAAAAAGTAACTGTATATAATATATCCTAAAACTAGCACTAAAATTAATATCCCTGTACCTTTCCAATTCATACCACCTGTCATATCAACAGGGCTACCTGATTCCGCCCTGTTGAGTCCATCATTCAAAGAACCGGTAGGATTATTTTTCAATTCACTTTGTCTCATACGCTCTCTTTTTTCTTCTGGTGACTCTTTTGAACTCATATAATCACCTCTAAAA
>NZ_JBFUIN010000398.1:0-2815 GCF_056401855.1 Bacillus sp. P4_D3 | reverse complement strand
GGCCTTTACTAAACTTAATGTAGGATTTACATGTCCCTCTGCAGGAAAATTAACTATTAAAATATTCAACACGTATGTCTCACTCCTTACAATTCAATGTTCTTATTAATCGTACTGTTATTATTACAAGCAATCTTCCTCTAATAGTCCCAATATGCTTACTACTTTAGGTTGATAAATAATTATCAGTCATCGGAAAAGGCATCTACATAAGTAGATGCCTAACTGTGATAAGGAGTGTTCTGTGAGGTTAGGATAAGCTTTTCTGCTTGTCCTATGCTATCAATATATGAATTATTTTATAAAACGTGAATAGTTAATAGAATTATTTTAACCATTTTATTTGATCAAATGGATAATATACCATTTTCACTTTACCTATTACATGTGACTCATCGATAAGTCCAAGTGTATTCCTACTATCTTTACTATGATTTCGATTATCACCTAATACAAATAATTTATGCGAGGGAACTTTCATTTCTCTAAAGTTTGAAAAACGATTTGATACTTGTGACATATCTAACTGTATATACAACTCATCTCGCTTTTTATCGTTAATATATACCACATCGTTTCTTAATTGTATGTTATCCCCTGGTAATCCAATAATTCGTTTCACGTAGTATGTAGGCTCGTCTTCTTTTTTTATTATTACAACATCACCATGATGAAAAGAAGAAAAATAGACACTAGCCTTATTAACTAGTATGCGATTATTTTCATTCAAAGTAGGTTGCATCGAAATTCCTTCTACCATACAAAATAAAAATGACTTATTAATAATAATAATTCCTATTATAATTAAAATATAGCTACATATTTTTCTCCAATCTTTTAGAATCAATTGCTTCATATATACCTCATTTCTAATCTATTCGTATGTAAAAACGTCTCTAGTTCATATAAATGCTAGAGACATTTCGTATATTTTAATTCTCTTTAGAGTCATCTATTTTTGGTGCTTCGCCAGTTAATCGCTTATTTTTTAAATCAAAATAAGCATCTAAAACTTCTTTTCCAATATCAGAGTTAATACCAGACTTATCATTTATAACCCATGGTACTACAACGGAAAATGCTACTTCTGGATCATCATAAGGCGCATATCCCGCTAATGTTAAATTATAGCATTCTCTACGTTCACCTTTATCATTTCTGCCAATATTACTTTCTCCACCATATACAGTCTGTGCGGTTCCTGTTTTACCAGCAGGTTTATATGATGCTTTTTGAAACGTCCTTACTCCCGTTCCATCCCCTTCTTGGAAAACTCTTCTAAACCCTTCTTTTACTTGATTTATATAATCTTCTTTCATATCCACTCTATTTAAAACAACTGGTTCTATTGATTGCACCACTTTGCCGATTTCATCTTTCTGCACGGTTTGTTCTCTAATCTCTTGAACAATTTGTGGTTTCATACGATACCCACCATTTGCAATAGTAGAAATATATTGTGCAAGCTGAAGTGGTGTATACGTATCATACTGACCAATGGAAAAGTCTAATAAGAAACCAGGCTGATTATCTTTTCTCCCTATTTGTCCAGCTGTTTCATTCGGTAAATCAATGCCCGTTGGAACACCTAAACCGAATTGCCTGAAATAATATCTCATTTTATCAAAGTATTCTTGTTTAATATCTAGTGAACTATTTTTTACATAATCCACACCTGCAATTTTTAATGCTGTATTAAACATATAGACGTTAGAAGAAACTTGTAAAGCTCTTAGATCATCAATATTTCCGAATTCTTTCCAAGACTTTTTCTCCTTAGTTCCTTTGAATTTCATAGGTGCGTCATAAAAGTATGTACCTGGTGTTATAGCTTTTGTTTCAAACCCTGTTAACACTGTCGCACCTTTCACAGTTGATCCAAGCTCATATGAACTTGTCATCGTGCCTAAAGCGTAATCTTCAACTTCAGTTTTCCCGTCTTTTTCTACTAACTTTTTCCCAGCCATTGATAATACTTGACCATTTTTCGGATTCATCATTACAACGAAAGCACGGTCCAACATCGATTCTGAACCTTTGTATGCCTTTAATATTTTTTCTATGCTCTCTTCAACTTTTTTCTGTAATTCCATATCTATTGTTAAAGTTAAATTCTTGCCGCTTTTCCCTTCGGAAACTGTTTCCGTTCTAATCGTATTACCTTGTTTATCAGCAAGACTTCTTACTTCTTTCTTCGTACCATGAAGTACATCTTCATATTGTTGTTCGATGTAACTTTTCCCGACCCTGTCATTCCGGCTATAATCACGCACCAAATAATAATCTAATCGTTCACGTGGTAATCCTTCATCAGCATTCGAAACATTTCCAAGTACCGAGCGGAATAAACCATCATTAACATAGAAACGCTCCCAATCAACTGATGCATCTACCCCTGGGAGGTTTGCTAAGTTTTCACTAATCACAGTATATTCCTTTTCACTAACATCTTTTTTAATAATTTGAGGTGCCATTTGATAACCTGAAGTCATTTTACCTTTAATAGCCAACACTTCTATATCTTGAGCTGTTAATTCTTGAAGGTTTTTATCTGAAACTCGTTTTCTCTTTAACTCTTCAGTTTTTTTATCTAGCTCTTTTCCGRCAATATCATTTTCTCTAAACTTATCTATTTCTTTTTTAGATACTAAATTTTGAGCAACCTTTGGATTTAATTGCATCCAAAAATCTTTCTTATCTGTCTCGGTTAACTTATCTATATCTTCTTGCGGCATTTCAATTATTTCTGCAAGTTGTCTCGCAATTTTTAACATATTTTCCGACTTTACACCTTTCATCTTCGTATATGTAATTG
>NZ_JBFUIN010000397.1:0-2824 GCF_056401855.1 Bacillus sp. P4_D3 | reverse complement strand
GAACAATCATGTTTCAAAATGTGTGGGTTTATTCTATATACAATCGATATTTGTAATGAAATTTGAACTGACTTTATTTCAAGCAAACATTAACTTGCCTGTTTTTTATTGCTTTTTTTTAATTTCTCTGCTTGTAAAAACCGATTTGTTTCAGCGACAACTACACCACTTAATCCAATTAGACCAATTAAGTTTGGTATCGCCATAAGTCCATTCGCAATATCGGCAAATGTCCATACAACACCTAATTTTAAATTAGCGCCAATAGCAATCATAACGATAAAGATTGCTTTATAATATCGTACAGCACCTTGTCCAAATAAATAAGCAACACACTTCTCTCCGTAATACGACCAACCTAAAATAGTAGAGTAGGCGAATAATATAATGGCGATACCGAGAATCATACTACCAGCAGTACCGAATACGGATTGGAATGCTAATGTTGTAGCTTCAACACCAGTTTTACCTGATTTCCATGCGCCTGTAGTAATTAATACTAGCCCCGTAATTGTACATACAATAAATGTATCTAGAAAAGTACCAGTCATAGAAACTAAAGCTTGTTTTGCAGGTGAATCTGTTTTGGCAGCAGCCGCAGCAATAGGAGCACTTCCTAAACCAGCCTCGTTCGCAAATACACCACGTGCCATTCCGATTTGAATTGCAGATGCAACTGTTGCTCCGATAAAACCACCAGCAGCTGCAGTACCATTAAATGCACCAGAAAAAATAAGTGAAAATGCTTCTGGAATTTGATCATAGTGATAGAAAATAATAATAAGACCAGCAATTATATAAAAGAAAGCTTTAATAGGAACGATAAATCCCGTCACTTTCCCGATTTTTTTTACACCGCCTAAAATGACAATAGCGATTAAAAAGGACATTAATATACCAGTTAAAGCAGGGGGGAAAGAGAAATTAATTCGCATTGCCTCTGCAACTGAGTTAGATTGCACCATATTACCGATACCGAAAGAAGCAGTTGTACCGAATATAGCGAATAAAACAGCAAGCCATTTCTTACCTAAGCCACGCTCTAAATAATACATTGGTCCACCTGAGTATTCACCATTTTCATTACTAACACGGTATTTCACCGCAAGAATTGCCTCGGCATACTTTGTTGCCATACCGAACAAAGCAGTAATCCACATCCAAAAGATTGCACCAGGACCACCAATAGTAACAGCTGTTGCAACACCTGCTATATTTCCCATACCAATCGTTGCAGCCATAGCTGTCATGAGCGCCTGGAAGTGACTAATATCTCCAGAAGATGATGTATCCTCTGATTTTTTAAATGCTAGTTTGTGAGCGTATATTAGTTTACTAAACTGTAAACCTTTTAAGCGCACTGTGAGAATGATACCAGTTCCGACTAGTAGCAATAAAGTCGGTAATCCCCACACATAATGATTCATTTGTTCTAATACTTTACTTACTGTCTCCATCTTTATTCTCCTTTTTTTAGAAAAAATAAAAACCACTTCAAGGAAATGAAATGGTCTCTGGAGAAACAAGGGATAGAAAAATAAACCGATACAAATCGGCATTTTCTTTCGCTTGTCTCTGTCCTTTTACCTGAGAGATTATCCGCTAGATTAGCGGATTTGCTCCTTCGGTGCTCGTTTTCCTCCGCGCTATACAAAAGCGAGAGGGAGTCTCTCCAGAGATTCGTCCCCATGCAGTTCTACTTGTAACCAAGACCTGAGAGTTTCAAAGTTCGTTTAACAACTTCTTGCCCCGTCGGTAGATCAATAGATCTTCTCCTGAATGGTTCATCCGAATTATAAAATTCAAAACTTAAAAGCATTGATTGTGTATAGAATCAATAAAAACATTATAGATATACAATTAGTGAAATGCAATCATTTTTTATTTTGAAATAGTAAATAAACTTATTTTTTCGATATTCCTAATTTATCTTCAACTTCATTTAAAGTAGATAAAGCGATGACAATATGTTGATCCGCAAGTCCTAAAGCATGCTTTGTATTTTCAATTGTTTCATTGGTTGGAGTAGAATTGTTGTATCCGTCTATAATCAAATCTGCTGCATTTTTCATAAATTTAGAAGCAGCCTTAAATTCAGTTGTGAAATAAACTAGTTGCTTTTGTATATGTACTTCTGTTATGTTTTCTTCAATTTGTATTGTGTCTATTTCTTTCATAATTTTTTCATATTGTTTGGAAACAGCACTCATTGTAACTAATAGTTTATTTCTGTCCACTGAATCTCCGTTCGTGTTAATCTCTTCCCAGGCAGGCAACCAATCATTCTCAATAATGTCATTATAATTAGTAGTTAATTCATTCATTTTAGGTTGCAATTGAGTTCGGAAAGTTGTGGTATCAACGGTTTCTTTTTCAGCATTTTTTCGATCTTTAGTTGCGTAGAAAATAGTGCCGGCAATAATAAGAATAGAAACCACAAGCAACCATTTGTTTAAAAGTAATTTCTTCAATATATAAATCCTCCAAATTCTAAAAATTTATAATTATAATATATAATAATAATGTTATTGAAGGCAAAGAGTAAAGTACAGAAGTGATTTGAATCATATTTATTCTATACATGAATAATTAAAATTAGTAAAATAATGAAGATATTATGTTAGAAAAGGGGATTTTTAGTGGGAACGAAAAGAAAAAAACGAGCTTCAAGTATTGCAACGGCTATGTTATTAGTTGGTGTACTTGCACTCATATATATGAACAAGGGATCAAAAATTGAAGATTTTCCAATATCAATGTCAGTAATACATATTAACGATGATAACGAAGAGAATTATAAATATATAAGTGTAATGCCTATTAC
>NZ_JBFUIN010000396.1:0-2828 GCF_056401855.1 Bacillus sp. P4_D3 | reverse complement strand
GGTTTAGATCGGTACCGTAATCAAAATGTATCGGTAATTTTCCAATCTTATAATTTGATTACCTATATGACTGCTCTTCAAAATGTCCTAACAGCAATGGAAATTACAGGTGTTAAAGTGCAAAATAAAACGGCAAGGGCATTAGAATTATTAGAGAAGGTAGGACTCACAGAAGTAGAAGCGAAACGAAACGTCCTGCAACTAAGTGGTGGGCAACAACAACGTGTAGCAATTGCTCGAGCGTTATCTTGTAATGTTGATTTACTGATTGCGGATGAGCCGACAGGAAACCTCGACGAAGAAACGGCAATGGATATAATAGAACTGTTTCAAGAACTTGCACATAAAGAAAATAAATGCATTATTGTTGTGACGCACTCACAGGAAGTTGCTAAAAAATCAGATCGTGCAGTTTATTTAAGTAATAAGAAGTTGGTAGTAAACGAAATCTAATATAAACACCCTAGGTTTTTAATTCACATAATTTCCGAAAATTGATCTCTTCAAATATTTATATTCGATATACAATAAAACCAAGCCATAATCAAAATGGTCTCCTTGTATTGAATGTTAAGATAGTTTGTTGTTCCCTTTTTAACAATATTTGAAAAAGAACTTGTAGGATTTTCTACAGGTTCTTTTTGTTATGATCGGTTTACTATATCATTGAGTAATTACATATACAAAACGGGACATTACCTAGATGTATGATCTAAATATTGTCCCGTTTAACCATTTATCAGTATTATTATTGAAGAATTAAACCAACAATCATAATTAAACTAAATACTATCATCCAACCAAACGCACAATAGCCGAAAATCCTAATCCATTTAGGTAATTGATTCATGTTAACTTTATTTGTGGGAATTCCTTGCATAGAAAACATCATTTTTTTATCTCTATCCCTATTATTTTGTTGTTCATACATAACATCATCACCTTTCTAGAATTATTGTGTTTATAGTATATCAGCCTGGATAAAACTAAGTATAGAATATTCGACAATTATAGTGGATTAATCTGTTCTCCAGTGCAGCATACTATATTTCAAAAAACTAAAATTTGATTGCTCAAAAGCTATATATTCTAAAATATTTGCTCATTTAAAACATAGTAAATCTTTACAAAGAGATGCTTTTTATTCGGTATTGAATAATTTGGATAAATTCACTTATACATCTTAGCGATTAGATACGTACATGTCTTTCAAACTATATGTGCCGTAAAGTAGGCGTAATTATTTATTCGTTACTTTTAAAGAATCTAACACTATTTTGGTTGCGTCTGCAATAAGTTTATCATCGTATTTCGCATCCTCTTTAGCATGATTAGAAAGTATCGCAAGAACAATTGGCTTTTTATTTGGTGGCCAAATGATTGCGATATCATTCCTTGTTCCATAAGACCCAGAGCCGGTCTTATCGGCTACTTCCCATTCTTCTGGAACTCCAGAACGAATTAAGTTGTCCCCCGTAGTATTCTTTTTCATCAAATCTATTAAAAAGTTCCGTTTCTCAATTGAAAGTATATCGCCTAGCGCGTAAGCTTTAAGACTAGTAACTAATGCCTTTGGGGTACTAGTATCACGAGTATCTCCTGGCTGCACTTCGTTTAATTCTGGTTCAAAACGTTCAGGATTTGTGACAGTATCTCCTATTTCTCTCAGTGATTTTTTGAATTCACTTGGCCCACCTAATTGTTTAAGAATAAGATTTTGTGCAGTATTATCGCTATATCGAATGGAAGCATCCGCAAGCTCTTTCAGAGTCATACCTGTATCTACATATTTTTCAGTAATTGGATTATAATTCACAAGATCTTTGCTAGTATATTTAATTCTTTGATCTAAATCTTCTATTGATTTCTTTTGTAACAGTGCTCCAACAGCAAGGGCTTTGTGGGTAGATGCGTATGCAAACCGTTCATCTGAACGATAAGTAACAGTTTGATTCGTACCTGTGTCCAATGCATAAATACCAAGTTTAGCATCATATTCTTTTTCCAGCTTTACAAAAGAATGATTACTTGTATTTTCTTGTTTGGTTTGTTTCGGTGGTTCGGATTGAATATTACTATTGGAACAACCTATAAGCGTTACAAATGAAAGTAATACTGCAGGTAACATCTTTTTATAATGCGAAATGTGAAAAAACTTCTTTGAAACTATCATACATTTTCAACCTCTTTCAAGAATTTATGGATTTTGTATAGGTATTTTACATGCCGATACAATTAACAAATGTACAGGATAGCACTCCTCTTGTATTTCTTGCATTACAAAATGAGAGAACTACCAAAAACACCTTTTTTATACGTAATAGACAATCTAAGTAAYACATTTGTTCCATTTATGATTAAGGTTTTGAATATATCCATTAATTTTATAAGAATCACAAAATCCTCCTTTTTTGAACTCTACTTAATTTTATGTGGATTTAGATTGAGTCTCCCTCGTAACGGGAATATCAATTGGATGGCGCATATATAACAACCTCGTTTCGGATAGAATAGGTAATAACAACTACTGATTTCATTTTAAGTGAGGTGTTATACGATACATACGACAAAACAAAAAAGACTTGTGGTGCAAAGTATAACTACATTTAGTCTACTAATAACGACTATCTTCACACCTATGCTTATTTACATTGTTTATGGATTACAGATTTCGAAAGGCTTTGAGGGATACTGGCCATCAATCTTGTTTTATACAACTTATATGACGGGTGTGTTTATCTGGATACCTATTGTGAATAAGGCTGGGATTCACGGCTCCTTATATTGGGCTGTTTCTATTCTGATAGTATCATTACTTAGTGTTACTT
>NZ_JBFUIN010000395.1:0-2836 GCF_056401855.1 Bacillus sp. P4_D3 | reverse complement strand
GTAGTAGCCGTGAAATGTTCATGCTGATAAGAAAGTTTCGTCTCAAATGTATCTTTTAATATAGAACGTAATTGATGTTCTTTCATCTCTACCCTAATACCTAAATCTACACGGGTTTGCTCCTGAGAAATATTTAGAGAAGTGCACATTTCTTTTAACCAATCCGCCCCGGAACGACCGGTTGCAAATACTAATTTCTTAGAATGGACAGTTTCTTGATTTGTATATATTTTAAAATGGTCTTTCTGCTTAACGATATTTTGTACATCTATATGAAATTGGATATCTATTTTGGTAAGTAAAAATTCATAGAGCTGCTGAAAAATGTTACTTGAAAGTGTAGTACCCAGATGCCTTACTTCTGTTGTTAGCATTTGTAAACCACATGTCTCAGCCTTCTTAGTGAGAGTTGGATTTTCTGTAGAATATTTTGAAACTGAACTTCCACCAAACTGACATAGAATTTCATCTACTTCCGCCATGAGTTGCATAAATCCTTCTTTACCTACTTTTTGCTCGAGTTCGCCTCCAAATCCGTTTGTATAATTAAATTTCCCTTCAGACTTTCCTAAACCACCAAACCCGAAATATTTATCACATGCAGTACAGTTACATATTTCCCCTTGTTTTAAAGAGCAATTTCGATGTTCTAACGGTTTACCTTTATCAAGAATTAAAACCTTTTTGTTGCTTTTGGCTAATGTATAAGCCATAAAAATGCTACTCACTCCAGCACCGATAATTGTAATATCATACATATTTTTTCACCTGCTACCGAATAGTTTGTTTGCTATTTTCCTAGTGTATAACAATTTTACAAAGTTAAGAAATAGCTTGTATTAATAAAGTCATAGTTGTGGATTTGATACTTTCTCAATTACTCTAAATGATGAATGAGATACAACAGTTTTTTATTTGAAAAGAGAGATACTTTTAAACAATCATTTTATCATATGGTTAATAAAAAGCTTACATATAAAAAGAACAGACCTTTTAAGTAAAGAGGTCTGTTAATCATTTGAAATAGTTGTTAAGTGAATAAATCTGAAGAAAATTACAGTTTTATTTAGCGAAGACGTGGTTACCGATTACTGCTACTGTTTGACGTGTAGTAATCCATTTGCTTGTTGATGTTTTCGGATTATAGAAATAAAGCCAATCAGAATGTATTCCATTTGTGGAGATAGCCTCTTCTACTGCCATTTTTGCTTCTGCGCTTGCAGGCTGATTAATTCTTCCATCTGTAACAGGGGTAAATGCATATCCGTGTTTAATAGGTTCATAAATAACTCCTGTTATTGTATTTGGAAAACCTTTTGCATTTACACGATTTAATATAACTTTTGCCACTGCCACTTTTCCTTTATATGATTCGCCACCCGCTTCAGCAGTAACTAAGCGTGCCATTAAGTCTTTTTCTTTTTCTGAAATACTTGAATTAATTTTCACATGTTGTCCTGTATAAAGCTTGTTTCCGACTGTATTGTTAATTTGTTTTATAGATTGAACGGTAACATTGTAACGCTTTGCTATAGTTTCTAATGAATCTCCAGGCTGTACTTGATAAAGAATTTGTCCAGAGATGTTCTTAGGTTTGTCGTTTTGATGAACAGTGACCTCATTTGATTTCATGGATCCTGGAATATTTAACTGTTCACCAATAAAAGTTTGATCGTTTCCTTTATTATTCGCTTGTTTAATAGATTGTATTGAAACTCCATATTGTTTACTGATACCCCAAAGTGTATCATTCTTTTTTACTGTATGAATGGTGGAAGCCTCAGTTGCACCTTGATTACATACGAATGTAATTGCTGCTGCAGATAAAGGAATTATATGTTTTATTTTTAATAATTTCATTGTAAATCCTCCCAATAAAAAATTAAGTTTTAACTGTTGAATAATGTAGTTCAGAGTATAAAAGGTATGTATTTATATTTTAATATAAGTATATTAGCACGTATGGAATAAATAATCATCATAAGTTTTTTATTTATATCATGTAGGACCCAAATATGAAATATTGCATATAAAAACACATTGAAGTTCATGTTGTTGATTACTATAATTTATCTAGTAGAAAGGGACTTTAAATTTTCCTAATGCATTGAGAATATGTGAATGATTTTTAAATTTTACTTCTATGTAATATTTCATATTTATGAAATGTTATTTATTAAGTAGCTTATATTATATTCAATAAGTTTGATGTGAAAACAGAAAAAGAGAGGAATAAAAATGAGTAATAAGAAGTTTATTTTGAAATTATTCATATGTAGTACTATACTTAGCACATTTGTATTTGCTTTGAATGATAAGCAAGCAGTTGCTGCTAGCTCTGGTAATGGGCTTGAAAACTGGTCGAAATGGATGCAACCTATACCCGATAACGTACCGTTAGCACGAATTTCAATTCCAGGAACACATGATAGTGGAACGTTCAAGTTGCAGAATCCGATAAAGCAAGTATGGGGAATGACGCAAGAATATGATTTTCGTTACCAAATGGATCACGGAGCTAGAATTTTTGATATTAGAGGGCGTTTAACAGAGGATAATACGATAGTTCTTCATCATGGGCCACTATATCTTTATGTAACATTGCACGAATTTATAAGCGAAGCGAAACAATTTTTAAAAGATAATCCAAGTGAAACGATTATTATGTCTTTAAAAAAAGAGTATGAGAATATGAAAGGGGCAGAAAATTCATTTAGTAGCACGTTTGAAAAAAAATATTTTCTTGATCCTGTCTTTTTAAAAACAGAAGGGAATATAAAACTAGGAGATGCTCGAGGGAAAATTGTAGTACTAAAAAGATATAGTGGTAGTAATG
>NZ_JBFUIN010000394.1:0-2865 GCF_056401855.1 Bacillus sp. P4_D3 | reverse complement strand
CAGAAAAAGAATATGAGCAATTAAAGAGTCGATTAGGAGTTATTCGAACGGATTCTATTGCGAAAGGGTGCCCAGACATAAAAGAAGCAATTAACGCTGCTGAGGCGGTATTAACACTTTCTTCTACAACAAACGGTCATATGGCTGTAAAAGCATGGGAAGCACTTGAAAAACAAACCGATTTAAAACTACGTGATTTAGCAGAAGAACGTGAAGAAGAATGCTTCACATTTGAACAAATTACAGCGCAGCCTAAAACAGTAATTACTTCTCCAGCCTTTACGGGTTCTGAAAAAGGTGGACGACGTTACTCACCATTTACAACCAATGTTGAGCGTCTCATCCCTTGGAGAACGATAACCGGTCGACAATCTTTCTACTTAGATCACGACATGATGAAAGAATTTGGTGAAACGATGGCAACATTTAAACCAATTCTGCAACATAAACCGTTTCGTAAATCACGACCTGAAGTAGAAGGGAAAGAAATTACACTAAACTATTTAACACCGCATAATAAGTGGTCGATTCATAGTATGTACTTCGATTCATTGCCGATGTTAACGCTGTTTAGAGGCGGTCCAACTGTTTGGATGAACAAAGATGACGCGAATGAAGCTGGAGTTGCCGATAATGATTGGATTGAATGCTTTAATCGTAACGGCGTTGTCGTAGCACGTGCTGTTGTAACGCACCGTATACCGAGGGGAATGGCATTTATGCACCATGCACAAGATCGTCACATTAACGTGCCTGGTACGAAATTAACAAGCACCCGCGGGGGAACACATAATAGTCCAACCCGTATTCACGTTAAACCAACACATATGATTGGTGGATATGGCCAATTAAGCTATGGATTTAACTACTATGGTCCGACGGGGAACCAGCGTGACTTAAATGTCGTAATCCGTAAACTGAAGGAGGTAGATTGGCTTGAAGATTAAAGCGCAAGTCGGAATGGTAATGAACCTAGATAAATGCATCGGCTGCCACACTTGTAGCGTAACATGCAAAAACACCTGGACAAATCGTCCAGGTGCTGAATATATGTACTTCAATAACGTAGAAACGAAACCTGGAATTGGTTATCCGAAACAATGGGAAGATCAGGAGAAATACAAAGGCGGCTGGGAATTAAAAAATGGTGAAATTCAGCTGAAATCCGGTTCGAAAATGAAGCGTCTTATGAACATTTTCCACAATCCAGATCAACCAACAATCGATGATTACTTTGAACCTTGGAATTATGATTATGAAACGTTAACAAACAGCCCGCAGCGTAAACATCAACCAGTTGCTCGTCCAAAATCAGCAATTACGGGCGAATTTATCGACAAAATTGAATGGGGTCCAAACTGGGAAGATGATTTAGCAGGTGGACATATAACAGGATTACAAGATCCGAACGTCAAGAAAATGGAAGAAGGAATTAAAACGGATTTTGAAAATGTCTTTATGATGTATTTACCACGCATATGCGAACATTGTATGAATCCATCTTGCGTTTCGTCTTGTCCATCTGGTGCGATGTATAAACGTGAAGAAGATGGGATTGTCCTTGTTGATCAAAATGCATGTCGTGCTTGGAGATTTTGTGTATCGTCTTGTCCGTATAAAAAAGTGTATTTTAACTGGCAAACAAATAAAGCAGAAAAATGCACAATGTGTTTCCCGCGTATTGAAGCTGGTATGCCAACAATTTGCTCTGAAACATGTGTAGGACGTATTCGCTATATAGGGGTAATGTTATATGACGCTGACAAAGTAAAAGAAGCAGCTTCTGTTGAAAATGAAAAAGATTTATATGAATCTCAGCTTACTGTTTTCCTAGATCCAAATGATCCAGAAGTAATAGCTGAAGCAAAAAAACAAGGAATTCCTGATGAATGGATGAAAGCGGCACAGGAGTCACCTATTTATAAAATGATTATTGATTGGAAAATTGCTCTTCCTCTTCATCCAGAGTACCGTACAATGCCGATGGTTTGGTATATCCCACCGCTTAGCCCGATTATGAATATGGTGGAGGGGAAAGGAAGTAACTGGCAAGCAGAAGAGATTTTTCCTGCTATTGATAATATGCGTATTCCAATTCAATATTTAGCGAATTTACTCACTGCAGGAGATGAATCGCACATTCGTCTTACATTGAAAAAAATGGCTGTCATGCGAACACATATGAGAGCACTGCAAATTAATAAAGAACCAAATGAAGCAGTATTAAAAGAAATTGGTTTAACGAAAGAGGATGTAGAAGATATGTATCGTCTTCTTGCCATTGCGAAATATAAAGATCGCTTCGTCATTCCGACATCTCACCGCGAACAAGTTGCAGATTTATATAGTGAACAAGGAAGCTGTGGTCTTTCCTTTACAGGTGGCCCAGGCTCTTGTATGACAATCTCTTAAATAAAGGGGGCAGACAAATATGAAACAAAGTTTACAAACGGCTTTTTCTTGTTCTTCTTTTCTTCTCTCCTATCCTGAACTAGGTTGGAGAGAAGCTTTACTAGAATTACAGGAAGAGATTCAAGAAATTGAACAGGAAGAAATCAGAGCATCACTTACAACATTTATAAAAGCAGCGCTAGATAAAACAGACAATCAACTTATTGATYCTTACGTCTATACATTCGACTTTGGAAAGAAGACAAATATGTATCTTACCTACATGAAAACAGGTGAACAAAGAGAGCGTGGAATTGAATTATTAGAGTTAAAACAGCATTATCAAAAATCTGGTTTTAACGTAACAGATAAAGAACTACCTGATTATTTACCGCTTTTACTTGAGTTTCTTGCAAACGCGAATGAAAAAGATAGCGAACCAATTATGAGTAAATACACGGAAAATATACAAGC
>NZ_JBFUIN010000393.1:0-2868 GCF_056401855.1 Bacillus sp. P4_D3 | reverse complement strand
GTTTTGTAGCATGGGTTAATCTTGGTACAATCGTACTTTTAGGAACGATTGCAATATATGACTCTGGAAGCAGACTAACATGTCTTCCTTTTAACCCATCATTAAATAGCACAACGGTTCCAGATTCTGCCAGAGTCATATCACTGAACGTAATGCCAAGGTCGGCAGCTTTCGCAAATTCTATGTCCTCTTCTTTATGATCTAATCCCCATGTACGAAAATGTGTTGTACCTTCATTGCTGAAACATGGCGTAAGACCATACTCATTAAAGCGCTCATCATTCGAACATATAACAGATTTGATATTCCATTCTTTTATACAAGACCCCAATGTTTCAACAAGATTTTCCGTTGTTGTTCGCTTTACTTCTGTATGAATTACTTCGCAGTGCTCTATTAACTTTAATACAAGTTCGTCTTGCGAAAGTCCGTCAAAAACATTCCACTGCGGGGAAAAAGACCATTTCGGTTTCTTCACTGCTTCTGGACGTTTTCTACCAAGCTTTTCTGATAATTGGAGTAAAAATTCCTCACGATTTTGGATGGCCATCATCGTTCTCCTTTACGTGTTTTTCAAACCACTCTCGAAACGGTTGTTTTTTCGGAACTGGAAAATCTCTCGCGTCCGTCCAAGCTTTTAACGGTCCAATGCCGCGCTCAATCTTATCTCCTTTTGCGAGAGGTTTTAATGCATACGGAGCGCTCTTCGCTGCAAAAGAAAATAGTCTAGGACTCTTCACCGCTTTTTCAAAACCTTTCATAGCCACGTTCCAAGCTACAGGTGATTGTTTTTCTTCTACAATGCGGCTGCGGTGTTTAATTAATAAGTCATGTAACGGGATTTTCACTGGACACGCTTCTGTACAAGCACCACAAAGGCTAGATGCATAAGGCAAATCCTTATATTCATCATATCCCCCTAAAAGCGGTGTTAACACAGCTCCGATTGGTCCTGGATAAATAGAGCCATATGCATGTCCACCAATATGCCTGTATACAGGACACACATTAATACATGCCGCGCAACGAATGCACTGAAGGACACTTTGGAATTCTGTTCCTACAATATCGGAACGACCATTATCAACAATGACTAAATGAAATTCCTCAGGTCCATCTGTCCCGCCAGGCTCAGTTAACCCTGTAATATAACTTGTTAACTTTTGTCCTACAGAACTTCGGCAGAGTAGTGTTACTAAAACATCAAGCTCTTCCCATGTCGGAACAATACGTTCCATCCCCATAACTGTAATCAACGTTTTCGGAAGTGTCGTAGTAAGCCTTGCATTTCCTTCGTTCGCTACGATAGAAATTGACCCAGACTCTGCAACAGCAAAGTTACATCCAGTCACCCCTATATCCGCTGCAAAAAAATCATCACGTATATACGATCTTACAAACCTCGCCATTTCCGTCGGATCAGATGTTCCCGTATAATCTAACTTTGTTTTAAATATTTCACAAATGTGTTCTTTATCCTTGTGAAGACACGGAACAACAATATGTGACGGCGGATCGTGGTCGTTCACTTGTAGAATAAATTCAGCAAGATCTGTTTCTAACACTTCCGCTCCAGCTTCTTCAATCGCTTCATTTAAACTGATTTCTTCCGTTACCATCGATTTTGATTTCACAATTTTTTTCGCGTTTTTCTTTTTTACAATCCCTTTTACATATTCCCTTGCGTCTTCTGCAGTCTTTGCGAAATAAACAAAACCACCGTTTTTCTCGATATTTTCACTCAGCTCATATAAATAATAATCAAGGTTTTCTAATGTATGCTTTCGAATTTCTTCTCCTAAAGCTCGCCATTCTTCCCAGTTTCCAAGACTCTCAGTAGCTTTTAATTTCTTGATTCTAAGACCATCTTGCGCTTTCCTGACAGCCTGTCGCATAAATGGATCCCCAATGCCTGTTTTAGTACGCTTATGAAAGGGATCGTTCCCAATTTTCATTCCCATCTCTATATCCCCCCTTGTTTTCGATCTTCATTTAATACTTGAGCAATATGTTTTACATCAATTGGATAACCATTGCGTGTTAAACGTCCTTTTATATTCATTAAGCAGCTACAATCCATCCCAATTAACACTTCCGCACCGGTTTCCATAATATGCTTTACTTTTTCCTCAACCATTTGCTCAGAAATTTCTGGCATTTTCACTGAGAATGTACCCCCAAATCCGCAGCAATCATAATTATGCGGCAGTGAAACAACTTCCAGTCCCTTTACACATTTTAATAATTTTTGCGGTGGTTCCTTAATCCCCATTAATCGGCTCATATGACAAGATGTATGAACCGTTGCTTTTTTATGAAGCTCCGCACCTAAGTCTTCTTTCCCTAATACTTCCACAAGAAATTGTGTGAACTCATATGTTTTATTTCCAAGTTCAGTAGCTTTTTTCTTCCACTCCGCTTCACTTTCAGAAAATAAGCTAGAAAACTCGTGAACCATCATAGCGCAAGAGCCCGATGGTGCCACAACATATTCTGAACTAGCAAAGGCTTCAATCATATGTTTTGCAGCTGTTTTTGTTTCTTTAACATACCCGCTATTATAAGCTGGTTGTCCGCAGCAAGTTTGAGTTTTAGGAAAATCCACTTCACACCCTAAATCTTCAAGAATTTCCACAACATCTCTTCCTACTTCTGGATAAAAAACATCTGCAACACAAGTAATAAATATTGATACTTTCATATTTGCACCCCTAAATACAGTAAAGTAAGCTCAAGTAGCTTTATAAACAAATTCACCTTATCTGTATATTATTGGTAAAAAACAAAAAAATATGAATAGAAATAGCAAAAAAAAGACTCTCAAATTTGAGCATAGCCATCAACTTAAAAAATGCATTGTTCCTAAAA
>NZ_JBFUIN010000392.1:0-2878 GCF_056401855.1 Bacillus sp. P4_D3 | reverse complement strand
GAATATGCGTATTGTTTAGATGTTAGTCATATGGAAAATAATGAGTGTCCAATAATAGCCTGGAATAGACAAGGGAGACTTGATGACTACAATACCGCAAAGAACTTTTATGAATTTTTATCACAAAGGTTAATAGATGCAAAAGAATCATGGGAAGAAGAGTTTTAATATTAGGAATTTTATTCGTGTTAATAGCGAAAGTCATCCTGCTGCTAGGTTTATTTAAGGCGAGTTGAGGAATAGAGATTGAGTGAGGAAATTCAATAGAAGTGGGGAACGTTTATTTGAAAACAATGATTAAAAATATAGGTAATAAAAATATAAAAGCTAAAGTAGAAGAACCTTTAAGTTTTCAAGTAGAAACCTTATTTAATTTGTTATCTAAAGTAGAAGATAAATTAGCAGATGGATTTTCAATACAAGTTGGATGGTCTGTTTTTAGTTTATATAAGTATGAAGATTATTATCAAATTATCACCCGGGATTATACTAAAAACCCTTTTAAGGATACGTCAGAGGATTTAACGATTGCTTTATGGGTACAACTAGAGCAATCGCATTGCTTACGTCGATTAAATATAGAGGGAGAATTGATAAAATTTAACGATAAGATTGTGATAGCGAAAAATGTGTTGCAACAAGAAGAGTTCTATTTACAAAGATCTAGCGGGTGTGGTGAAGGTGATTCGGGTTGGTATATAGGACCTATCAATGAAGAAGAATCAGGTGAATTGGAAACCATATACGCCTACGAATTATTAAAAATGAAACCTGCAATTATTCAAGTACTAGCCTTACCGTATAATTATTTAGTAGTTTTTGAGAAAGACAAAATTAAAGCAATCTTAAATGAAAATGATGTTGAAATTTGGAGTGAAATAGAAAGATAATGTATTTATATAAGATGTCAAACAGCTAAAACGAAAATTTCCGGAGTCAAGCACTTCATTGTCAACGTATGACAATAGGTGCTTTTTTACGTGCAGTGAAGAAAAAATATAAGTTTTCTTTTTACTCTATTTCATCTTTGAATCACATGTTATAATTTGGAATATATATATATATTTTATGAATTTTCAGATAATTTAAAGGTGGTAGATTACTATATGAGTACATTAAAGAAAATCACTAACAATATTTCAAAGGTCATTATAGGAAAAGATGAATCGATTGAACYGGCAGCTATAGCTCTTATAGCAAGAGGACATATTTTATTAGAAGATGTACCTGGGACTGGAAAAACAACATTAGCAAAAAGCTTAGCGAAAAGTGTGGACGCTAAGTTTCAAAGAATTCAATTCACAGCTGATACTTTGCCTGGAGATGTTATTGGTCTCGAATATTTTGATGTGAAGGAATCGGAATTTAAAACGAGGTTAGGGCCTATTTTTGCAAATATAGTATTAGTTGATGAAATTAATCGAGCTGTACCGAGAACACAATCTTCGTTACTTGAAGTTATGGAAGAACGTACTGTTACGATTGCGAAGCAGACACATTCATTACCAGAACCTTTTTTAGTTATTGCAACGCAAAACCCTCTCGAGTCAGCGGGTACATTTCCTTTACCAGACGCTCAATTAGACCGATTTTTACTTACTATACGCCAAGGTTACCCTACGAGAGAAGCAGAAAAGGAAATGATGAGACGATTTCAAACGAATGATCCTCTAGAAGCATTACATTCTATAATTTCAACTGAAGAAATTATTGCGGTGCAAAAACGTGCAAGGGAAGTGTTAGTAGGGAATGATGTGCAAGATTATCTTCTTGAAATCATTGAGGCAACTCGTAAGCATGAACTGATTGAAATCGGTGTAAGCCCGCGAGGTACATTGGCATTTATGAGAGCGATTCAAGCACGGGCAATATTAAATGAAAGAGATTACTGTACGCCAGATGATATTAAGACGCTTGCTGCAGCCGTTTGTTCTCACCGGTTAACGTTAACGATTGAAGGGGAGATGAAAACGACGAAGGAACAAATCATTAAAGAAATTCTTCATACGATTAGTGTGCCAGTGGAGAATGTACGATGAAACAACAGCTCGTGTATACACCGTTAGCGGAACCCTTCGTAATAGGAGTTGTATCAGTTGTAGCCGTTATTTTATGTATATTCTCAAGTAATCTGCTCATTTTATCTCTCGTATTTTTATATTTAATTTTAATAGGAGCTACGCATGGATACATACGTAAAGTATCTCATGTTCAATGGGAATACAATCAAGGTAATTCGAACGTTTTTATAGGTGAAACGAATACGTGCAAAATAAAAATTTCAAACAATTCGATATTTCCTATTTTCAATATCGTATTTCGATTTAAATGTGAAAATAAGTTAGCTTGGGAGCATGATGAACTAAACAAAAATTATAGTACAGGTTCAAATTATTATTTGAGATTTAATATAAAAGGAGGAGAGACAGTTTCATTTGATTTACAAGCTGTAGCACTAAAAAGAGGTATTGCGAAATGGGAAGAAGTCGAATTTGTTATTACGGATCCTTTTGGATTCATAACGAACCACTTAACATATAGTCACGTTGATACACCGTCCTATTTAGTTTTACCAGCTGTTCCGAAAATACAAGTACCTGAATTACAAGAATGGTCACGTGGATTTCGAAAAGCAATGTCTTCTCCGCTATATGATGAAACGAAAGTAATGGGAGTGAAATCTTATGAAAATGAAGATTTTCGTTCTATCCATTGGGGTGCAACAGCAAAAACAGGGACGATAACTGCGAAAAAATATGAACGGACACAATCTGATAAATATGYGATTTATCTTAATTTACAAAATAAAAGTGGCGTTTCTTTACGAAATGATATTGAAGAGCTTATTGAATTAACCGCAGGCATATGCAAACAATTG
>NZ_JBFUIN010000391.1:0-2895 GCF_056401855.1 Bacillus sp. P4_D3 | reverse complement strand
AAGAACAATATAATTGCTGAAATAAAACTCAATTCACCATATTGCTGATTTAACTTTGCTAAAAAATCAGTGGATGGACTCGTTAAAATTAATTCAATAATAAACCCAATAATTAACAAAATATAAGTAACATAATATAGTGGACTTCCTACTATGTACTGAGCGATACTTTGAATTCGTTTACGAGCTAATACAATACCTATAAAAGTTATGAGCGACACGATAAGATGAATTATACTCGCTGTCCATAAATAGAAATCAAATGGTGTTAACATAAATAGTTTCATACCCACTTCGAGAAATAGCATTTTCACAAGCGTAATAATAACCATGCTAACAAGCGCAAAATATAAATTCCGCATAAAGTTCAATTCATTTTGCATCAATCCTAAACTTATTAGAAATAACACAATTGTACTATTAAGCTCTGGATATCTCGTTACTGTTACGACAATTACAAGTAAAATAATAAATACAACACTTAAAGACGCTAACATTCTATATGACAATCTATTGTACCGGATTAATTGAATGTATAAGAAGGTATGACTCATACTAGTGAGCAAAAGTGCAAACACATCATAAATATACATTACATCTCACCCTTTAACATTGTACGTACTTTACTAACTAAACGCCGCGATACTGGAATTCGTTTCCCACTTTTTAATATCATCATCTTCTGCGTTGTATCATAAGAAGACATTTGTATAATATTCACGACATATGATTGATGACAACGAAATAACCGTTCATCTACTATTTCAATCTCTTTTAATGTTCCATAAAAATAAACGATACGATCTAACGTCACTAAAGCTAAACGATGTGGTTCATCGGTCATAATATATTCGACTGCATGAAATGGCAGTCGCACAGTAGCTTTACTATTTTCAACAATAAAATCATCCTTAGGAATAGTAGTCTTATTGCGTGCCTCATATTGAAGCAAACATTGCTCAAATACTTGATATCGTTCTTCATAAGGCAAACCTTTATCAATAAATGTTAAAGCTGATACCATGTATTGATACGAGATCGGTGCAAATTCTGAATGCGTCGTTACAAACACAATAATCCCTTGCGTATCATATTTACGAATTTCTTGCGCTACTTGCAACCCTTTACGTTCTTCTCTTTTTATCTCAATATCTAAAAAATAAATTGGTACATAAGTCGCCCGTGGAATGTTTTTAATAATGTTTTCACTTTTACTAGTTACTTCGATAAAATCGTACGGCAACATATATTTCTCACAAATCTCTTCAACTAACCGCTTCATTTGCTGTGCTTGTATGACATCATCTTCTAAAATGAAAATACTCATATTATCACTCGCCTTATAGAAATCTTTCACTTACTTAAAAAAGTTCAAAAACATACCCCTTTATCTACAGATTTATCTATAACTATATAATTCACATTATTATAACAATCTCCTTCTATACACTTGAAAGTATTAATCCACTATAGTTTTTTTAAACATAGAAAATAACCTCTACTTTCCGAGTAAAAAGTAGAAGTTTTAATCAAGCCATTTATAAAGAAAACTCTCTATCTCTATCAATAACTACCTTAAAAAACTCAGAGTAATGCGATAAAGAATAGTCCGCTACATCACATTTATCTTGAAACATACATGTTGAAATACCTAATTCCTTCGCAGGCAATAGATCTAACTCTCTATCTCCAATTGCTAGATCAATATTGTGCTTTTTATGTAAATGATCATAAGCTAAAGAGTTCGGTTTTCGAGGGAAACCATCGTCAATTGTAACCATATCGACGAAGTATTTGTCCCATCCATAATACTTTAAGATTTCCATAACTCCTGTCCTATGTTTATGTGTCATAATCACGTTTTGATGCGCAAATTTCAAAATCTCTTCGACACCTTCAAATGGTTTCATATCTTTTGGAGTAAACTGTTTCTTCAAAACTTTAATCTGTTCTTCCTGTTCATTTGAAATGTTGTAATATTGAATTGCGTGGGAATATGATATTTTTAAGTTTTTGTATATTTCTTGTTTATCTACTGCATCACCTAATATTTCAGAAAGCATCATTGTATATGCAGGATACGTATTAAATAACGTCCCATCAAAATCCCATAAAATATTCATTTTATACACCTTCTATTTTTTACTTACTTACATTGTTACATATTGCGTATTACGAAATCTGCCAAATCCCTCGGTGATTCCTTTTCCAAATAATACTCCTCAGCTTTCCAATACCTACTTTGAAACTTTGGAAGGTTCTTCTGCGTTTCCTCACTCTCGCGAAGAAACCTTGTCTCTCTTGAACAATCCAAATACACCATATAATGAAAGAAATTTCTCCATTCTTTTCGCTGCAGAAAAACACCTTCAACAATTATTACACCTACTAAAGGAAGCTGTATTTCTTTCATTTCACATATGTCTGTTTCATCATGATAGAAAGGCAATTGTACTTGTATATCGCTTTGTAACTTCCAAAAAAAGTTTCGCTGCAACCACTCTATATCCCATTGAAGGTTGTAGTACTCATACCATTCTGCAAATCCAGTATTATATCGCTTATTACGCTCAGTAATATGATCGTCAATATGAAAAATATGAAACGGGATTTCACTTTGCTTCAAATCTTCTTCCAACTCTTTAACCAATGTTGTTTTACCTGAACGACTTAGACCATCTATACCTAATATAAATCGCTCATCTTTATGCTCCTTAATAACTTTCATTATTTCACTTGTGCTCATTACTTTTGCCAATCTTCTTTTAATAATKAATAAACGACCGTGTCATGAGCAACATCATTTTGAATCATATATTTTCGAAGTAATCCTTCTTCTTGAAATCCGGCTTTTTTTAATAAATTACGGGAAGCTTCATTTTCTATATATACGAC
>NZ_JBFUIN010000390.1:0-2901 GCF_056401855.1 Bacillus sp. P4_D3 | reverse complement strand
CAATTAGCAAGGGGCAATTACACCAAAATGAAATTTTGCACTTTTTCTTTTGTATACGTGAAAATTGTGCTTTTCAAATCTAGAACTACGGAAATGATCTTTCAGAACGACACGTTTTCTCGCCACACGCTTCGCTTCCGTAATTGTTTCGTCAGTAATATCATGATACAAAGCGAAATGTTTTAACCCTTTTATTCCATCTGATTCGATGACAGTTTCTTCAAACATCGGATCAAGGTATACGACGTCATAACTATTATCTTCACATTGCGTTAAAAATGCGAAATGCTCAGTTTGTTTTACATCGATTCTTTGCATTGCTTCATCGATTTCAGAAACGGATGAAGACCATGTTTTCAAGCCTTTTCCCATGATGTACGCCATATATTCGTTTCCTTCAAGCCCTGTTACTTTTCCATCTTCACCAACAATATAGCTAGCAACAATACTATCTGATGCCATACCGAGCGTACAATCTAATACTGTCATTCCGCTCTCTAGTTTAGCAGCTTGTACAAAGGGATCGTGTTCTCCGCGCATTAACCTTTTCACACGAAACATTGCTGAGTTTGGATGAAAGAAAAACGACTCTTCCGTACCCTTTGGATAAATAGCTAATCGGTTTTTCCCTACAATCAGCACATCTTGTTCATACTGCTCATGCAGTTTGTGCACAGGTATATCATTACGTAAAACGAAAGAACAATTTAATTCTTCTGCTACCTTATTTGCATAAGCTGTCATTTCTTTATTTGTTCTTCCTGCTGTTGTTACTATCATTTTTTCACCTCTATATAAAGAAAAGAGGGAGATTTACTCTCCCCCTACTTTAGCAATTCTTTTCGAAAGCTTGTTCTAAGTTTGTAATAATTTCGTCCATTGTTGCGCCTTCAATTTCATGACGGTGAATGAAGTGAACAACTTCTTTTCCTTTTAGTAATGCCATAGATGGTGAAGATGGAGGGATTTCTCCGAAGTATTCACGCATTTTCGCAGTAGCATCTTTATCTTGACCTGCAAATACAGTTACAAGATGATCAGGTTGTTTTTCAGCACGTACAACCGCTTGACCTGCTGATGGGCGTGCTAAACCAGCTGCACAACCACAAACAGAGTTTACAACTACTAAAGTTGTACCTGATGCATTCTCCATAAATTCTGTTACAGCTTCTTCTGTAGTTAACTCTTCAAATCCAGAACGCACTAATTCTTGGCGCATTGGAATTACCATTTGGCGCATGTATTCTTCATATGCATTTGACATCTTGTAATCTCTCCTTCAACTTTCATTCCAACTTCATCATATCACGCGCTTTTAATAGGTGCAAAAGAAAGATAGTGATGATTTCATTTTTTTGTAGGGATTTCACAAACCCCTTCACGGCAGTGTCCAACTGGGACAAGTTTTCTATTGTTGGCAATATAATCGTATACTTTACTTCCAAATCCAAGTACGATAGATAATTTTATAAACGGCACTGCAAACCAATAAGATGGAACGGCCTTTGCTAATACGTTAATGCTATGAATTCCGTCATACCACTTATTATTTTTTAAAATATACAATCTCTGTTCCATCTTACTTTGTAATTCTTGAGAAAGTTCATACTTCTCAACTACATCTTCATCTCGAAATGAAACAAATTTCATCGTACCCTTTTTATCTAATTTTTCCGTACGCTCTGCAACTGCTGTACACATCGGACACCAACTATCATAGAAAACAATCATAAACTATTCCCCTTTACGAGACTCCGTCATTTGCTTCCATACTGATCCTTTTGCTTCTTCGCCGCCTTCAATACGTTCTAAAGCTAAACGTGCTTGCATTGCTACTTCAAACTCTGGATCATCTTCAGCTACTTTTAATGCCGGAATTGCACTTTCATCACCAAGTTCAAATAAGAACATTGCTGCACGCCAGCGTACTAATTTACTTGAATCTTTCAGAGATTTAATCATAACGAACATCGCTGCTGGGTCACCTACGTCTGATAAGCAATCTCCTGCTGTACGGCGAACACTTACAGAACGATCTAATAATGCTTTATATAATAACGGCAATACGCCTTCACCTTTTACCATACCTAAATAAGCTGTTGCTAGGCGGCGGATAGATACTTTCTCATCATCTAACGCCATTTTCAATACTGGCATATCTTCTTCAGTAGGATCCATTTGTTCTAAAGCTGCAAAACGTTTTTTCCAGTCGGAATCCTTCATCATCTCTTCTGTTACTTTATATGGCTCACGCTTTTGAATCGTTACTTCAACAGCACCTGCTTGATCTAATAATTCTTTAACCGTTTCATTTACACGATCYTCTGAATAAGCAGCAACAATTTCTTCTACTACTTCTTTCCCGATTTCTTCAAAATTACCGTAACGTGTACTTTGCTCTACCCATTTGCGCTCTTTCACAACGTTAGGTGCRGACATTTGCACTTTCATAATGGATTCTTTAAAACGATCAGGTAAGCCTACACGCTCTTCTGTCGTTCCATCTGTTAACTTCACTTGCATCGGAATAGTAAAGAACATTTGAACAAACACTTTCACTTCTCCAAAATGAGAAAGTTGTTGTTCTTCGCTTTCTTCCACTATTTCTTCACCAAAAACGGCACGAACTTGTTGTAATAAAACTTTCCAGTCATATTTCGCATTACGCTCTACTGCTAAAAAGTCTGCAACATGGTACACACCTTTAATACCTTCAATTTTCAAAATTTCTTGCACTTGCATTGGTGCTTGTTCTTTATTTTCATTTGTATAATTATTACGCGCTCCTGATGGTAATACTTCATTTAAAATAACTTTCATTGTATTCGGACTTGGCGTCGGTTCAATAGCTTTAATCTTCACGTAAAAAACTCTCCTTTATTGCGTGTTCTTAGCTGTATT
>NZ_JBFUIN010000389.1:0-2907 GCF_056401855.1 Bacillus sp. P4_D3 | reverse complement strand
GAACAAGGCGATGCTTTGCTACAATAGATACGCGATTCGTCACATCTGGCGTACGAATCACTTCGGAAACATCTTGTCCATTTAAAAATACAAGTTGTGTATTTTCCCCTTGCTGAAATTCAATATTTACATTTTTTACAACTTCCATTAACTTTTCTTCATTTTCAATATCCACTTTTTGTTCAAGGGCTGCATATGTAATAGCACGGTACATTGCGCCTGTATCAATGTAAACATATGAAAGTTTTTTCGCAACAACTTTTGCAACTGTACTTTTCCCAGCAGCCGCTGGACCATCTATAGCAATCGAAATTCGTTTATCCATTGTAACACCTCATTTTTCACTTATAAAAACAAAACGAAAAGCAGGTATTCTCCCCCTGCTTCTTCTCATTTGCCTCACGTCATTAAATCCTCAATTATTGTAGCATAATCCATCATAGAAGAAAATGAAAACTACTTATTCACCTGTAAGATTTCCGCCTTATTTTGCGTGACGACACCTTCGTAATAAACAATTTTCGATAAATATTTCACTGAAGCTTTATGTATAAAAAGCAGTTGGACGAAAGAAAGACAAATAAATTGAATCAGTAATATACGAATTATAATTTTCTCCACTTTTTTCAAAAAACTCACTCCTTCCCTCTCTACACTTACACATCTCCTCTCATAAATTTCCATAAACAAAACCTAACCTAATAACCACTTACCGAAGCACACTTAAAGTAATTTATTTTATTGTCATTTTCTAACCATACTTTTATACATTTTCATTGTCGAATTTACTCAAAACATGTTATGTTCTAAATGTATTTTTCAACTTGAAAGGGGTATAAGCATTGAAAAGAATCCTAGTTTTACACACAGGTGGAACAATTGCAATGGAGGAAGATAAAGAAACTGGGGTCGTACAACCAGGTGAAAAGAATCCTCTTTTAAAATTTATTCCTGATTTAGAAGGCGATGTTGATTTAATTGTCGAAGATGTGTTCCATCTTCCATCTCCTCACATGACTCCTAGCGAAATGCTACAATTACAAGTCATCATTGACGAAAGAGTAAAACAAGACGATATTCACGGCGTAGTCATTACGCATGGTACCGATACATTAGAAGAGACAGCTTATTTTCTTGATTTAACAGTTCAAGCAACGATCCCAATCGTTGTGACAGGAGCAATGCGCTCTAGTAATGAATTAGGTGCTGATGGTCTATATAATTTCTTATCAGCTGTAAAAGTTGCTAGTAGTAATGAAGCTGCTGAAAAAGGCGTTCTAGTCGTATTAAACGACGAAATACATTGTGCTACAAATGTAACAAAAACGCACACAAGTAATGTCGCGACATTCCAAAGTCCACAGTACGGACCAATTGGCATGGTAACAAAACGTGGTGTTGTTTTCCATCATGCTTTAGTGCATCACGAAACATGCACAGTACGACAGATTTCTAAAAACGTTGTCGTTCTAAAAGCATACGCAGGTATGGATGATACATTATTATCAGCAATCGAAACACTACCAGTAGACGGAATTGTTATCGAAGCACTTGGACAAGGTAATTTACCTCCAAGAACACTTCCAAGTCTAGAACGATTAATAGGCAAAGGAATTCCTGTCGTATTAGTGTCTCGCTGTTTCAACGGTATCGTTCAAGATGTATATTCGTATGAAGGTGGTGGCAAGCAATTAAAAGATATGGGCGTTATATTCACATACGGTTTAAATGCTCAAAAGGCGCGTATTAAATTATTAGTCGCATTAGAGAATACAAATTCTCATGTAGCAATCCAAAATATGTATATGCACGATTAAAAAAGAAGCTGTCGAATTTCGACAGCTTCTTTTTATTCTTCTCTTGATGCAATGGTTTGCGCAATCGCATCTCCATGGAATCTACCGTTCTCGATAAATATTTCATTTGCGTTATTCCCAGCAGCAATTACACCTGCAATGAAAATATTTTCAGCGTTTGTTTCCATTCTATCCTCTGTATAAATCGGACGCCCTGTTTCTTCATCAATCCGAACACCCATCTTCGTTAAGAAGCTATGATCAGGATGGTAACCAGTCATCGCAAATACAAAATCATTTTTGATTGTAAATGATTCACCATCAACCGTATATGTTAATGTATGTTCAGTAATTTCTTTCACATGAGCCCCGAAATGCATTTGAACTGTCCCATTTCGTACTAACGCCTCAAATTCCGGCAAAATCCACGGCTTAATACTTGGCGAGTATTCCCCGCCACGGTATAGAACTGTTACACGTGCACCCGATTTAACAAGCTCTAACGCCGCATCTATACTTGAATTTTTACCACCTATTACAACGACATCTCGATCAAAATAAGGATGTCCTTCTTTGAAATAATGAGCTACTTTCTCAAGTTTCTCACCAGGTACATTCATATAATTCGGATTATCATAATATCCAGTTGCGACAACAATGYATTTCGCCACATATATTTCTTTGTTTCCGTCACGCTTCGTCGTTTCAACTTTAAAAACATCACCATCTTTTTGAACTTGTTCCACTCGTTCAAATGCGTTTACACGTATAGATTTACGCTTTACTACTTCACGATAATACGCGAGCGCTTGATTACGAAATGGCTTACGATTTTCTGTAATAAAAGCAACTTCACCAATTTCTAATTTTTCACTAGAGGAGAAAAATGTTTGATGAGTTGGATAATTATAAATCGCATTTACAATGTTCCCTTTTTCGATCACTAACGGATTTAACCCCACTTTTTGCAACGAAATCGCCGCTGCTAATCCGCATGGACCGCCTCCGATAATAATAACTGTTTCTTTTTGCATACTCGGTTCACTCCTAGTCTTCTACCTCTGCTTTATTTATATAAACAAGAAAAAACCTACTTACAGCAGTAGGCACC
>NZ_JBFUIN010000388.1:0-2922 GCF_056401855.1 Bacillus sp. P4_D3 | reverse complement strand
GTGCCAATGTTGAACGAACTGTAGAAGCAACTAGACAAGCGGTAGCTGATTTACGAACTTTGATCAAATGGATAAAAGAAAATAAAAATGGTCCCTTGATTTTAATAGGAATCAGTTTAGGTGGAGTTATTACTAACTTAACATCTCTTGTTGAACCAGAAATTGATGTGTTAACATCCATTTTCTACGCGAATCGACTCTCATATTCAATTTGGAAGACAAATCCAGGTAAATTTATTAGAGAAGATTTGGAACATCATGGTGTTACGTATGATGATTTAATAGCTTATTGGAAAATCACTGAACCGAGTCAAGCGTTACCAAAAGTAAAAAAAGAAAATATTTTATTAATTTCAGGTAAGCACGATCTATATGTGCACTCTGAGGATACGGACTATTTGTGGGAATCCTGGGAAAGACCTACGCAATATATTTATACATGTGGACATGCCGGGATTGTTCTTAAACGTAAAAAAATTGCAACTGATACTATCAATTTTATTCAGAATCGATTGAACTCCCAAATCTTCCCCAATGATATGCCTTAAATTGTGAGATTACTAAGTAGGGGGTAGTACCAACATTCGTACGCTAAGATTCTTTCAACATAAAGATTGTTGATAACTTGTACGTGTCAGTAATGTTCGTGTTACTTTAAATACAAAGAGCATGTTTTAAAAAATGATAATAACATGCTCTAAACTTCTCTATTTATTTTAATTTCTTAAAGATGTCTACAGGTAATATTGAAACATCTCATGTATTAAAAAGTGTTTCCTGCGGTGCTTTTATGTATTGATCTGCTGACTTCTGAACAGCAAGGTCCGCATGCTTTGACACGACTCGATGAAAAGCATTATAAATACGGTTGAATGGTAGCCCTTTTACTTTATCCATCATCTCTCTTACTTTACTAGCAGGAAGTAGAATCAGATTTGGATAACTGTACATGAAACTAACCCACTGACAGTCGGCAATCACTTGAATGATATCACCTGTTAGCRAAATACCTTTATTATGATTTCCACCTTTTCAGTGTAAAACAGTTCCTCCTTTAAAATGACCTCCAATACGATTTAAAGCAATGCCATTTGTTAATTCAAAAGACTCGCCAGACCAAAAAATTATTTTGTTACTTGGACGTACTACCCATTCTTTTTCACCTTCGTGGATGTAAATAGGTGCATTGAATGTATCGATCCATTCAACTTGTGTAGAATAATAATGAGGATGAGAAAGGGCTATACTCAAAATCCCTTTGATTTGTTTTTGGATGGTAAAACATGTTTCTCTACTCTTTCATATAGAGTAAGCAATTGCTTGATAAAAGAAAATTTCGGTACTAACCAATACGAAAATAACGCTGCAACACATCCTATTAAAGCCCCTATTGCAACATCAAAAGGATAATGAACCCCTACCCAAATACGAGAAATCGCTACACAAAATGCAAGTATAAGCCATAACCATCCAGTCTTTTTACGAACAAGCCAAAATGAAAAACAAATCGAAAAAAAGAGAATCGTATGGTCACTAGGAAACGAATTATCTACAGCATGGTCAACAAGTTTATTAATATCAGGCAATACTGCAAACGGTTGATAATTCAAATGAAATTCCCCTGCTATTTTTCCAATCACCTCTGCAATCATAAAAGCAGCCATCGCTTGAATAACCATCATCCTACTTTTTCTGGACCCGGTAAACCAATAAGCTATAATAATTAAACCAAAAATATATACCATATATTCTGCCAAAAATACCATGGCTGAGTTTAGAAATGAATATTGTTTACCTAAATCATTAATTGCTCGAAAAATATCAATATTGAATTGAGAAAAAGACATTTTCAAATCCCTCCTTTAAAGTAAGGTGTTTAACTGATTGCCATATACTTTCATTACATAAATAGTTTTGATTATTGTACTCATCTAAAAATATCAACCTCTTATGACATCGCTTTCTTCTTTTTCACTATAATAAAAAAAGAAAAAGGAAAACATCGAACTCTCTTACAAACACTCGTGCTTTCTTACAGTTTTGTCATTTTCTCGTCATTTTATAAATGGATTCATCGTCTTGCCTTTCGCTATTTTCAAAAACTCTTGTAACTCTGGGTTTATATCGGTCTTTCGGTATGCAACGGCTAGTTCCGCAACAATTTTAGAATCGCATATTTCTTTGTAAACAACTTCTGATTGATATAATTTATTTGCAGACACCTATCCTCTGTTAATTAAATAAGAAAAGTTCATTTACACTACCTATACCTGCAACTATGGATACTTTAATTACAGATTAAAAAGGAGAAGAACCTTGATAAGTTCTTCTCCTTTTGTTTATTGTTGTTATTAAATTATAATAAAATTACAGTATGTGAAATTATATTTCTTTAACTTTAAAAGCGAAGTGAAAGCAACCTTCACTCCGCTTTTTGCATTTATTTAATCGGTTTCTCTGTTTTTAAAACTAGTGAACTTAATGCAGGAACTTTAATTTTATTGTCATGGACAACGTAAAGTGTTTTACTTCCCGCCTGCTTACCGTCTACTAGCACTTTCCATGGACCTTTCGATGGAAGTGTTATGTCAACGGCTCCCCTATTTGCATTGTGAGCCACCATAAAATATTCGCTTTTATTCCCACTTCCCTTTCCATCTATTGTATAAGCTACAACATTTTTGGGAACATCGATAAAAGCTACATACTTTTTAATTTGCTCTGCAGAAGTCATACGAAAAGCTGGGTATTTTTTGCGTAAATCTATTAAGCCCTTCATATACTCTACTTCATTATTAAATGCTGCACGGCGTAACCAATCCATCTGGTTAATAGAATCAGGAGATTTGTAACTATTATGATCACCATATTTTGTGCGCATAAACTCTTGTCCTGCATGTAAGAATGGAATACCTTGTGATG
>NZ_JBFUIN010000387.1:0-2934 GCF_056401855.1 Bacillus sp. P4_D3 | reverse complement strand
GTTTTGGGTTACGTAACGTTCCGGATTACATGCAAGTATTAAAAGAAATGACGCGTGTAGTAAAGCCTGGTGGAAAAGTAATTTGCCTGGAAACATCCCAACCAACGATGATAGGTTTTCGTCAAGGATATGTCTTATACTTTAAATATATCATGCCGTTATTTGGAAAGATGTTTGCGAAAAGTTATAAAGAATATTCATGGCTTCAGGAATCTGCTAGTACATTCCCAGGGATGAAAGAGTTAGCAAATATGTTTGAAGAAGCTGGGCTTAAGAATGTGCAAGTGAAACCATTTACTTTTGGTGTAGCAGCTATGCATTTAGGTATTAAACCAGAATCAAAATAGAAAAAAGAAAAAAGACGTTTTAGGTTAAGGTGAACAATATGAAGTTACAACTTATGTACTCTTTTTTACGATCGGATATTAATGTTATAGAAAAAGAATTGAAGAAGACAGTTGCTTCTGAGCAGCCGTTAGTAGAAGAAGCGGCATTACAGCTTATTGAAGCAGGTGGGAAGCGGATTCGCCCTGTTTTTGTTTTGCTTGCAGGGAAATTTGGGGATTATAAGTTAGATGCAATTAAGCATGTTGCGGTTGCATTAGAACTTATTCATATGGCTTCGCTTGTTCACGATGATGTCATTGATGCTGCGTTTTTACGACGCGGTAGCGCAACAGTGAATGCGAAATGGGGAGATCGTATTGCAATGTATACAGGAGACTACTTGTTTGCGAAGTCTCTTGAATGTATAACAAATATAGAAATTCCAGATGCACATCAAGCGTTGTCTCATACAATTTTAGAAGTTTGTAAAGGTGAAATCGAACAAATTAAAGATAAGTATAACTATGATCAAAATTTAAGAACGTATTTAAGAAGGATAAAACGAAAAACAGCATTGTTAATCGCCGCGAGTTGTCAGTTGGGAGCGATTGCTGCTGGTGCTAATCGTGATACTGTAAATCGTCTATTTTGGTATGGATATTTTGTTGGTATGTCTTATCAAATTATTGATGATATTTTAGATTTCGTATCGACAGAAGAGAAGCTTGGAAAGCCTGCTGGTGGTGATTTATTACAAGGTAACATTACATTACCTGTTTTGTATGCCATGGAAGATCCAGTTCTTCGTCAGAAAATTACATCTGTGCATGAAAATACAACAGCAAGTGAAATGAAAGAAATTATTGATGATATTAAAGCGAGCGAAGCTATTGATAAAGCATTTTCGTTTAGTGAACGTTATTTACATAAAGCATTAGAAATAATAAAACCACTCCCTCGTGGACAGGCGAAGTACGCGTTGCAAAATGTTGCAAAGTATATTGGAAAACGAAAATTTTAGTGATTTTTCTAAAAAATAAAATAATCTCTCTATTTCAAAACTATTGCACAATTGTGATAAGGGTGTTACTATGTGTGTGGGGATATACAATTACATACATAATTCAGAAGTGGAGAGATTTTTTATGGAAAAAACATTTCTAATGGTAAAACCAGACGGTGTACAACGTGCATTCATTGGGGAAATCGTAGCTCGTTTTGAGAAAAAGGGCTTTCAATTAGTTGGTGCAAAATTAATGCAAGTTACTCCGGAAATTGCTGAACAACACTACGGTGAGCATAAAGAAAGACCTTTCTTTGGTGAATTAGTAGACTTTATTACATCTGGCCCTGTATTCGCAATGGTATGGCAAGGTGAAAATGTAGTAGATACAGCACGCAATATGATGGGTAAAACACGCCCACATGAAGCTGATATGGGAACAATTCGCGGAGATTTCGGTGTAACTGTTGCGAAAAACATTATCCACGGTTCGGATTCTTTAGAAAGTGCAGAGCGCGAGATTGCTATTTTCTTTAAGGAAGAAGAATTAGTAGACTACTCAAAATTAATGAATCAATGGATTTACTAATTATTTTGAAATAATTTGTAAACGCTTTAATAACTGTGATAATAGTAAAAAGTGCAAGAAGAATAGGGGTATTCTTCTTGCACTTTTTTTTATTTCGATCAGTTACGAAGTTAGGACTGTTATGATATATTGGTATGTAAAGTAAAAGGTCTATTATTATGAAAATAATAGAATAATTACAAGTAGGGAAAGCAAATACTCGATTTACTATATAATTTCTTTGTATTTTAAAGAGTGATGGAAGATAATATAGTTACTTTATGTAGCGGGATAAATACATATGCGAAAAGAGGAATAACGTATGCGATATATTACAGCTGGTGAATCCCACGGTCCGCAACTTACGACAATTTTAGAAGGTGTTCCGGCAGGATTATCTTTAGTAGCGAATGATATAAATGAAGAATTAGCTAGAAGACAAAAAGGATATGGACGCGGTAGACGCATGCAAATTGAGAAAGACCAAGTGCAAATTGTAAGTGGTGTTAGGCATGGGAAGACGATGGGGTCCCCGATTGCACTTGTTGTTGAAAATCGTGATTTTACACATTGGACAAAGGTTATGGGTGCAGAGCCGTTAACTGAGCAGGAAGAGAAAGAAATGAAAAGGCAAGTTACGAAACCTAGACCTGGACACGCAGATTTAAATGGTGCGATTAAATATGGTCATAGAGATATGAGGAATGTATTAGAGCGTTCTTCCGCACGTGAAACGACAGTTCGTGTTGCAGCTGGTGCAGTTGCAAAAAAAATATTAGCGGAATTAGGTGTACAAGTAGCGGGACATGTTGTCGAGATTGGTGGTGTACAGGCAGAAAATATCACATATAACTCTATTGAGGAATTACAAAGTACTACAGAAGTATCTCCTGTACGTTGTTTAGATGAAAAGGCCGGTAAAAAGATGATGCAAGCAATTGATGATGCGAAGGCAAATGGTGATTCTATCGGTGGTATTGTTGAAGTAGTTGTAGAAGGAATGCCAATCGGAGTAGGTAGCTATGTACATTATGAT
>NZ_JBFUIN010000386.1:0-2936 GCF_056401855.1 Bacillus sp. P4_D3 | reverse complement strand
GTATATGATGAACGTGAAGTTTTTGAAATTTTATATGAAGTACTAGGAATTGTTTCGTATTTTCATAGTAAAGGTATCATTCACCGAGATTTACGTATTCCAAACATATTAATGAAAGAAAATCAGATTAGTATTATTGATTTTGGATTGGCTAAATTGAARGGTGAGGGTGATGAGCGAGCTATAACTTATGAAGGTGAACAAGCTTTGATGCGAGAAGTTCACTTTCGTAGCGACTTTTATGCGCTCGGTCATTTCGTATTATTTTTATTGTATGCTGGTTATGAATCGACTGAAAAAAAGGAAAAACCTTGGTATGAAGAGTTAGTGCTGGAAGAATATAATCGCGACATGYTAATGCGAATGTTACAAATGAAAGCGCCATACTATGAAAATGTACAAGATTTGAAAAAAGATGTAGCTTACGCTTTAGAAAGGATGGAGACCCCATGTTTCAAAAGTTTTTAGCAAGCGTTGGAATTGGAAGTGCAAAAGTAGATACTGTTCTTGAAAGAGATGAGTATACAGTTGGAGAAGAGATAGTAGGGAAGGTTCATATAACTGGAGGTTCAGTTAGCCAAGAAATTGAAAGCATTTACTTAACGTTGTCGACGTCATATGTAAGAGAAGTGGATGATAAAAAAGTAACTGCATCGTATGATTTAGAGCGAGTTCGTTTAACAGATCCATTTTCTGTAGAGCCAAATGAAAAAGTGGGAATTCCATTTTCGTTTTTAATGCCAATTGAAGCACCACTAACACTTGGAATGAAAACGGTTTGGGTTCATACAGGTCTTGATATTAAACGTAGTATTGATCCAAGTGACCGTGATTATATTCAAGTATTGCCGAATGCGCTATTGAACAGTGTATTAGCTAGTGTAAATCAATTAGGTTTTAAAGCGCGTCATATAGAATGCGAAGAATTACCGTATCGATTACGTAAGCAAGTTCCATTCGCGCAAGAATTTGAGTTTATTCCAGTTTCTGGAGAGTATTATGGGAAATTAGATGAATTAGAATTATTAATTTTGCCAAGTGCCCACGACCGATTAGAAATCATTATGGAAGTAGATAGAAAATCACGTGGATTGGCTGGTTTATTCGCAGAAGCGCTTGATCTTGATGAGAAGGTTATTCGCTTTACAGTAACAAACGAAGATATTCCAACGATGCAGCAAAAAATTAACAATAATATTTTTTAATAAACTATGCATAAAAAAGAAATGGAGAGGAAAACTAAAACAACCGCTCCATTTTTTTGCATAGTGAGGTTATGTATGTGAAACGATACCGACATTTATACTTGTTAAGTTGTACACTACTCATTTGTTTTGTCGCACTATCACTTTCGTATCATACCGCTTGTATTGAAAAATTTGATAATGTAGTCGCACACTTTATTCAAAGTTTCCGAAACGATTATTTGACAACCTATTTTACTTGGGTATCCTTTATCGGTTCAAAAAGAATATATTTCCCGTTACTCATTATACTTGTAATGTATTTTCTTCTTAGAAAAAAAATATTAAGTGCATTACTTCTAACAATTAATTATTACGGATCACGTTATTTGAACAGTATGCTCAAACTATGGTACGAACGAGCAAGACCTGATGTGACACAGCTTGTTACAGCAACTGGATATAGCTTTCCGAGCGGTCATACGATGAACGCTACTGCTTTTTTAGGATTTATTGCATACGTCACAATTACAGAAGATCGTATTTCATTGCATAAAAAGTTGCTGCTTATTTTTATAGCAAGCTTCGTTGTATTATCTATTTCAGTTAGCCGAATTTATCTTGGCGTGCACTATCCATCTGACATATTAGCCGGATGGGCAGCGGGCGGTAGCTGGCTCGTTTTATGTGTTATATTTCATAAGGCGTTCATTAAAAAAGAACCTATGTCATAATAGGTTCTTTTTGCATAGGCTCCACATGAATATGAGCATGGTAAATTCCGAATTTCTTTCGAAGCATATCTTCAATATTGTCAGTAATACAATGGCTTTCGCTAACATCCATTCGAGCATCTACTTCAATTGTAATATCTACATACGTTTGATTGCCATACATACGAGCGCGAATATCTACAATATGTTCCACACCTGAAATATGCTCGATAGCATCGGCATATTCATCCATTTTCTCAGGATCGATTCCATCCGTTAGCATATGAGAAGCTTCTACGAAAATTTCCCATGCAGTCTTACAAATAATAAAACCGACAATTAAAGCAGCGATAGGGTCTAAAATAGGCATTTTGAACTGTGCTCCGACAATACCTATTACTGTACCAATACTTACGAGAGCATCTGATAAATTATCTTTTGCAGCGGCTTCTAACGACTTACTCTTTGTTTGAATCGCAATCTTTTTCGTATATTTATATACGAAATACATTACGACGGCAGAAAATAAAGCAACCCACGCAGCGAGTACATTAGGCGCTGCTTGTTTCGGATTTAAAAACGATTGAATTGCACTAATCACAACTTCTAATCCGACCGTTGCCATAATAAAGGAAGCAACAAGTGATGCGATTTGTTCTGCACGCGAATGCCCATATGGATGATCTGGGTCACGAGGCTTACGAGAAATTTTTAGGCCAATTAATATTGCTAAAGAAGCACCAATATCCGTTAAGTTATTCAAACCGTCAGCACGTAATGCGCTAGAGAGGGTAATATAACTGATGATGATTTTCAAAGAGGATAAAAATATGTAGGCTATAATGCTGACAATAGCACCTTTATCAGCTTCTTTATGAGAAAGAGAATCCATTTTAATCACTCGCCTTTCTACAGGGAATTTCTTTCTATACATAGAGTATCAAACGAAACTCGTGTGGGTCTATACAAACATTGTTGACGTTTTATAGCTTTTTAAGAAGGGGATAACAAAGTTTCGTTAAGGAAAAATATGTTGAAA
>NZ_JBFUIN010000385.1:0-2943 GCF_056401855.1 Bacillus sp. P4_D3 | reverse complement strand
ATTATAAAAAGGGAGGAGGATATGAGTGCCTAAAATTGTTGATCAAATACAAAGGAAGAATCAGATAGCCACTGCTACTTGGCGTGTAATATTAGAAAAAGGTATTGATAAAGCTTCTATACAGCAAATCGCTGACGAGGCAAACATTTCGGTTGGACTTGTTCAGCATCATTTTTCGTCTAAAAATGAATTAATTCATTATGCAATGAATTTAGTATTGAATCGAATGGAAGAACGGGCAAACACTCGTACAAGTGAATTTAAGGGAACGAAAGAAGAAGCACTTAGAAGATTAATGAAATTTATTATTCCTTCTAATAAAGAAGAAATGTTGGAAGGGAAGGTTTGGATTACATTTCTGGGTATATCCTTTAGTTCTCCAGAACTTATTGAACTTCGGAAGAAAATGGATGACCATACGAGGTATCTTATGGGAATAATTCTAGATTTAATGAGGGATCTAGGATACGTCACACCAGGTCACAATAGAGAATTTGAATTAGAGATACTGTACGGATTTATTGATGGGCTAGTAATTCATGTCCTTCAAACACCAGAATCATATCCAGAAGAAAAAGTAAATCAACTTATTGAGTATTATTTAAAAGAAAAAAAGAGGGATTAATCGCATGAATAAAGTTTTCATTATTATTCTTGTAGTCGTTATTGTATTGATTATTAGGCAGCTTATCCCGAAGAAAGTAGATAGCTTCGATCTTCTTGGTATACCAATCATGGCTATAATCAGAACTTATATGGGTCTTCCAAATAGATTGGACTATATTATTACAATTGAATTAATTAGCTTGCTTATATTAGGAGCGATAGTTGGTTATTGGCAAGCTAAGAGGGTGAAAGTTTTTCATCATAATAATCAATTATGTAGTGTTGGAGGCTATACGTATATTATCGGATGGATTATTATGCTTTTGGGCAGGATTGTTATTTTATTGTTGTTCAATCTTAACTCGCTCGTATCGACATTTCAAGCGGGACAGGAACAGTTTACGAGTGAAATAATTAAAGTTCTTTCTCATGCTGGAGATTGGTTAATATGGTCTACTATTCTTGCATCTTCCATCATGTATACCGTTACCTTATATAAAGATCACCCGGATATCAAGAAATTAATACATGATCGTTTTAAAGAAATAAAACAACGAATAAAATATTAATTTAACTAATTGTTGTTATATGGGCCATTGCCACATGCCCATCAACTTAAGAAAACAAATCAGCCCCAAAACGAAAAAATGAGCTTTTTTGTTACAAGTTAGCACAAAATTTCGTTCTGGGGGTACTATAAAATTGTAGCTTGATGGAGATTTGACGTTACCCCTATAAAGGTATGGTTTTCGTACTTTTAAATACAATCATGTCACTTAAGTAATGTGAGCGTCGCTGCTATTACATTGTCCACAAATGAACGTTGGGGGCGAGATTTCATCATAACCGTTAGACCGATTAACGCTACAATCAGTGCCTGTGCCAAAGACTTTGCATCTGTGTTGAATTCCAGCTCACCTGATTGGATTCCTCGTTCGATCGTCTCCTGAAAAATGACGGCGAGGTACATTTGATGTTCTCTGGTCAAAATTTCAAATCTCTCATCATGAGGTGCTAGTTCAACCATTGTATTGATACAAAAACAACCTTTACTAAGATCCCCTGCGTATTCTTCATTGACGACATCGGCAAAGAAAATAGAAAATGCCTCTTTTACAGAGGAGTGACTTTGAAGCCTATTTCGTATATCAGAGGCCCGAGACATTGTATACCTGCGAAGTGCGGCTTCAAACAATTCTTTTTTATCTCCAAAAGTCGAATAAATACTAGGGCGTTGAATGCCCATTCTAGAAGTAAGATCACTTAATGAGGTAGCCTCATATCCCTTCTCCCAAAATAACTGCATTGCTGCATCTAAAACTTGATCCTCATCAAATTCACGGGTTCTTGCCATTAAGAATTCTCCTCCTCAAACTTTGATTTTATTAATTGTTTTAGGATAGGTGTGTAGGTAATTACAATTGTTTTTTTTATTACCAAACAGTATGTAATTATTATATAATTAGCTATTCTTCCTGTCAAATCAAGATCTATTCATTTAATGCAACATTAACTTTAGTGCAAAAAAAATCGTTGACATCATGAATAAGGCTAAGTTATATTTACCAGTAATCATATTGTACTGAACGGTATGTTATGATTAAAAATCTAATGTGATTGGAGGTTAAGGTATGTGCAAAACAGAGACAAATATAGAAGATGATCCACTCTACACTAAGATAAGTCATAAATCTTCCATAACAAAACCTAATTTGAATCAACAGCCATCCATGTCTCACGCTTTGGTATTATTGTTTGCGACTGCCTGTGGAATGTCTGTTGCCAATATTTACTTTGCACAGCCGTTGCTTGATCAACTATCTAATGAGTTTGGTATTAACCATTCCATTATTGGTGTTGTTATTACCATTACACAAATTTTTTATGGATTGGGCTTACTACTACTCGTACCGCTTGGAGATTTGCTAAACCAGCGACGTCTAATTGTCGGTCAGATGCTATTATCTACAACAGCTCTGGTTATAGTTGGTACTGCTTCCTCCAGCATGGTACTTTTCGCAGGTATGGCTTTGGTGGGTCTGCTTGCAGTTGTGACACAGACTCTCGTGGCGTTTGCAGCGACCATCGCTTCCCCTACAGAAAGAGGACGTGTCGTTGGCATTGTAACAAGTGGGATAGTTATTGGCATACTTCTCGCACGTACTTTTGCTGGTATATTAACAGATGTTGCGGGATGGCGTTCTGTATATCTATTTTCTGCAGCGCTCATGCTTTTGATGGTTTTTATGTTTATAAAGATGTTGCCCAATGTTGAGCGCGAGGTAAAATCGCTATCCTACCCTCAGTTGATTAGATCGGTGCTTGCTTTGTTTATTC
>NZ_JBFUIN010000384.1:0-2950 GCF_056401855.1 Bacillus sp. P4_D3 | reverse complement strand
TAATTGCTGTCTCCGCATCTATTTCTAATACTTTCTGTCCTTTCTTTACTCTATAACCAAACATCACACCGCCCCCCGCATATCCACCTTGTTCTGCTTTTTTCTTTCTGCCTCTACTTAGCTTTAATGCAATCTCAAGACGTTGATATTGATCTAATAGCTCTAACATACCATTCACTAAAAAGTCATTCGGATCGTGTGCATATATACTGTAATTTGGTTGTTCAATTGCTTTCACATCTACCTTGTATTTCTTTAGCTCTCGTTGTATTAACACTTTTGCCATATCAGAGCGCCATAACCGAGATGTATTTAGTACAATAACTTTGCTCACTTGATGATATGCCATATCAGACAATAGCTCTTGTAACCCCTCACGCTCAACTGTTAACCCATCTTCATCTACTGTCGCTCCGCTAATTCCTTTATCTTCGTATATGTGAAGCAGTTGTAGTTTATTTTCAATACAGTACCGCTGAATTTCTTCTACTTGATACGTTAGGCTATACCCTTCACGTACTTGCCCTTCCGTTGAAACTCGTACATAACCAACAACTTTCTCCCCCATATCAAACTCCCTCCCGTTACAACAATTACAATCCCTGTAACGTTTACCCGTTTTTTGCGGATAACGTGTTCGTAACGTAAATCCGTTAAAACGTACTTTACGATGACTTCAAAAAATAATACAACCCTTAATTTTTACAATAGTTTTTTCTCTAGTAGTGTCGTACACTGTACAAAGCCACTACAGTCTATAAAATTTAACACTTAATACACTTATAAAATTATACGTGTACCAACTTATTTCTACGCAAAAATGCAAAAAAGCACTCGTTGCCATAATTGACAATCAAGTGCTTTAAGTTCATCTGTTTTTAAGTAGCATAAATTTGTAAGTTTTGTAGTAACAGTATGACACCTTTTATATGTCGTGACAACTACTACGTTAAAACTTACGAGCTTGTACGAGTTCATTACTTTCATGTTCATTCCATGTGTTTATATTCGCCGCCCAATAAAATGCCATCTCACCTAAGCTCGTACTTCGTTTTCTATTCTATCATTGCACATAGTACTCTATGATGGTACAACCATCATGAAGTACTTACTTTCAAACGCTTATTTCATTTTCTAAAACACTAACCTTTATTCTGCTTTTTAATCATTTCCATCCCATTCATAAATCTCTTAATAGAATCCTCATTCTTCAATAATTCACTTAAGTATAGCAATACATCAAACTCTTCAGGGTCTGCATCATAATAAATCATTCCTGGATCAATAAAAGGCTCATAAACTATATTACAGATATTTTGTCCTCCTATTGTTACACTAAAACATCTTTTCAATTTTGAAACATAACTATTTATACAAATTAGATTTTCTATAGATGTTTCAAATGATTTTCCATCATAGAAAAAAAATAGTTTGTTATCTTTAGCATAAATACCAACTACCTGTCCATCTTCACTAAATCCTCCGACGCCTTGTCTAACCAACTGTACTTTATTTTTTTCAACTACTGAATATCCGCTAGGTTCTAATATAATATACGTCCCTGTCTTAGAGTAATTATTCATTATTATCATAAGTTATCCCTCCTAATGCTCTAATCCTAATAGTGTGTTTATTACATCATCTTTTTGCATCGATTTTTGAATTATAATTTTCCATACTTGTTCATCTGATTCATAAATTCCTTTATCAATGTACGAATCTTTTATCTTATTAAACATACTCTCAGCTGTTGGTCCTATTGGGTTACCATATTTTTTTATATTTCTTTCCTCTAAACCGGCTCTCTCCTCAGCAGTCATATTTTCCCTTGCTGCATTTTTTTGCTGATTACGTGCTTCTACAACATGTTCAGCTATATTTTCTTTAGAAAATCCTTCAGATGTCATTTTTTCTATATCACTTTCTAATTGTTTAGATGCTTCAAGATAATCTTTTCTTACATTTTGCATTTCTTTTGTCCATTCAACATTTGTAAAGTCATATTCTGGTTTATTATATGCAGTACCCTCATTTGGTAAATATCCATATGCTCCATTATCATCAGCATGTATCTGTTTAAGTACATCGGGCTTTACTTCTTCTAAAGGTATTCCCTCACCAGTTTTACCCGTACCCTTACCACCATCTTTAGACTTCGCAAACTTATAATAAGCTTCTATCAATTCGCCTTGTGGTATTTTGGTTATGATAGTTCCACCAACACTAGAGAATGCATAAGAAGCATCCCTCTTAAATGATTGTAACATTTCAAGCTTAGGCTTCAATTCTTTTGCTAGTGTTACTGCATTAGCAATTGTACTTATTCCACTTGATGCTTTTGCTCCTTTTGCGACATGACCGATTTTATTTAGTCCCTTATCGCCCAAAAATGCGGTAGCTACTTGCGTTAATATATAAGTAGACAATTCAGTACGGCTCTCTGCATCTCCATCTATCATATCTCGTTTTATTTTATTTGAAAATGCATGCCACATATTTTTTGCAGTCTCATCCAAATGGAAAAGTGCATAGGTTACATTAATAAAAGTTCCTATATCCATATTACTTAAAGCTACTGCGGACTCGATTTCATCTCCAATAGCTTTCCCAGATCCTCTTTGAACAGCTTCCCACATCTTTTTCACTGTTTCAAACATGCCAACTATACTGTCTGCCGCATCGTCCCAAGCATTTCTAACCGGAGATTTCTCCTCAATTATGTTATTTGTTTCTATATCCTTAATTGACTGATCGGTTTTTCGGGCTGTTTCTTCTATAATCCCCTGAATCGAGCTCACCCAATCCATATTCAATCCTTGTGTACTAAACGTCCCACTTACAGGACTAAATCCTTTCCCGCTTTGCACTTCAGCGAGTCCGGCTGTGATGCTAGCTGCTAATTGGAGGGCGGTGCTGTAGTTGCTGCTGGATGAATGATTGAATTCATATA
>NZ_JBFUIN010000383.1:0-2955 GCF_056401855.1 Bacillus sp. P4_D3 | reverse complement strand
GTCGTATTATCGTTAATAACGAAAATGCCATTTACGCCACAAAAAGAAAAAGGGAAAATCCAGCTATTTGAAAAATCTGTTTTATCAATTACAATTGTTATTTTCTTTTTATCGTTTGCATACGGAGGCATAACAACATTTTTACCGTTATTTGCGTCATCAATTGATGTGAATCCTGGGACGTTCTTTCTTGTATATGCAATTGCTTTAACAATTGTACGTCCGATTTCAGGAAAACTATTAGATAAATACGGAGAAGTATTTATCATACTCCCGGCACTATGTATTACCATTTTAGCTATAGTTGTATTAACTATTTCAAATAGTTTAATGGGTATAATTATCGCAGCGGTATTATACGGTGTTGGATTCGGTTCAGCACAGCCCGCTTTACAAGCAGCGATGCTGACAATTGTTGATCCTAGTAAAAGAGGAGTTGCTAACGCTTCATTCTTTACCGCATTTGATTTAGGTATTGGATTAGGTGCGATTTTACTTGGAGTTGTTTCACAAATGTTTGGTTACCGTATTTTATTTGCTGGTAGTGCAATTTCTGGATTAATAGCTTTAATTCTTTTCGTTGTTTTTGTAAAACAACGATTAGGCAAAAAAGATTTTTCGTAAACAGGAAGAGCGAAGATGAAAATTTCAATTGAACATGATGCTCTACGATGGTTTAAGGAAGAATTGCGTATAAAGTATGATGAATCGATTTGATTTATCCCGCTATTTGTGGGCAGTAAGACTCCCACCTCAAAATTCGGCTGGAGCAAAGAAGTTAGGTRGGAGYCSTGCTGCCCGTAAACGCCCGATTGGTGTGGGCTAATAATCAGTGGGGGATGAAMAAAMCMCCCACTGATTAAAGTTTCACTTTATGGATATATAATACTGGATAATATTGTTTCAAAGTATGGAAACAATATGTTTAAATGAATATAACGAMGTACTAATTAATATTGAAAGAGTGTTTATATTTAAAAAGTACGGGGAATACCAGAGGTTTTACAAAAGTGGTTTTTACTTTTTATAGGAAGTTACTTCATAATATGGTAAAATTATATTAATATATTTATTAGCGTAGAATGAAAAGAGGGAGCGTGAAAGAGTGGATTTTCGATTTGAGTTTGCAGCGAAGGTGAAAGAATATTTAGATGATGAAAAAGATGAAAAAATAATCAAAGATGGACACAGAGATATAATTTTTAAATATTTATATCCGTTAGAGAGTGAAATTGGCATTTTTAAAAATCCTAACTTTACTTTTTTTGCATCAGGAAGACGTTCACATATAGTATTAGAAAATATTGAATTTAAAACAGAAGTAAACGTAGAAAGTAATATAATTGAAATTACAAAAATAGTGGATAATGTGGTAATTCCATTAGATACTATCGTAGCAAAAGATCGGGAATTATTTGCACTCGGGCGTAATGAGAAATTTAGTGCGCAAATATTAGAATATTATCTCTATGATACATTTGGAGAGAAGTTAGGCTTACAATGAATCGAACGCGGTACAGATAACTAATTAGTGGAGATTAGGATCCATTTAAGTATCAGTTAATATCATTCATGTTTGACCTTCTATATATTTTATACTACAATCTGTAGTGTGAAAGGGGCCATACGATGTTTACTCAAAACTACAAGTTAAATGAGCAAGGGTTAAATCACTTTTTCGGACCGCTTGAAGCAAAAATAATGGAAATTGTTTGGGCTACTGAGGGTATTACCATTAAAGATGTGCAACAGAAATTAAGTGAAGAATCCTCGGTGAATTTTAATACTGTAATGACAGTTATGAACAGATTAGTAGAGAAAGCACATTTAGAAAAGCATATCGTGAAAAGAAGTGGTATGTATCGTACTACACAAACGAAAGAAGAATTTTTATCTAATCAAACGAAGAAAATGACACAGGAATTAATGGGGGAATTTGGAGATCTTGTTGTGAACCATATGATAGATGAGTTAGAACAAGCTGATCCATCTTTAATAAAAAAATTAGAAGAGAAATTAAGTCAGCTAAAAAAAGAGGACCGATAAAATGAAGTGGCAAATGCGTAAAATCGTTTTGTTAGCAGTGACTATTAGTGTTCTTTTTTTAAGTATGTTAGTATACTACGTCACATACCCATTTCTTTTTCAAAATAAAGCACTTTTTCTTTCACAATTTTGTTTATTTGAATTGCAACAACATATGCGAGAACTGTCAACACTCCGCATTATGATAGCCGGATTACTGTTATTTAYTGTAATCATTATAAGTAAAAGAATTTGGAAGCAGTTTTTTTATAGTAAAAAATTGAAAAGAAATCTCGTGTCTATTACTAGAAAAGGAAAGCAAGTGTACGTATTATCAACGTTACAGATTACGGCATTTACAATTGGATTATTTCGACCGAAAATTGTCATTTCAGAAGGAATGTTTCAGGCGTTTTCAGAGGAAGAAATTGATGCGATTGTATTACATGAGGAATATCATCAAAAAAATCGAGATCCATTAAAGTTATTTTTCTTTACATTGTTAGCTGAAGGAATGATGTATATTCCTATATTAAAAGGAATGCTGCAGCGTTATCATGTGTATCAGGAGCTATCAGCTGATAAATATGCGATGCAAAAAATGAAATCTTCATTTGAGCTAGGTAGTGCATTATTAAAGTTAATTAAAATAAAGACGATGGAAAATCAATGTATTACAGCTTCGTTTGCGAAAACTGCAATTAATTTACGAATTGAGCAAGTGTTGAATGAGAAAGTTGTTAAGCTGAATATACCAGTACATACGAATTCAGTATATGTAACGTTAGGGCTATTTTGTATGTCGATTGTACTTATTGTCGGAGAGTGCATATAGCCTCTTTTTTTTTACAGTTAACACTACGTTTTGTAGTGTGTTTAGGAGGAATAAAATGAATGCGGCGGATTTAACAATTTGGCTAGTAGTAGGGG
>NZ_JBFUIN010000382.1:0-2976 GCF_056401855.1 Bacillus sp. P4_D3 | reverse complement strand
GGAAAAGGAAGTATTCATCATTTAGCTATTCGTGTAAAAAATGATGAAGAACTGAGTTATTGGAATGAAGCGGTGAAAGATAAAGGGTTCCAATCAACAGGGATCATCGATCGCTTTTATTTTAAAAGTTTATATTTCCGTGAGTCAAATGGCATTTTATTTGAGATTGCGACGGATGGACCAGGATTTACAGTAGATTCAGCAGTTGAAGAATTAGGGAAAGAGCTGGATTTACCACCATTTTTAGAAGAGAGAAGAAAAGAGATTGAAGAGAAATTAATACCACTTGATTAAAAGGGAGAGAGCAACTATGGAAAAATACCGTATTGATACAAGTAAAGGAATTGAATTTGGATTATATTCAATTGGAGATCATATTTTAAATCCGCATAATGGTTCGAAAATAAGTGCAGAAAAAAGAATTCATGAACTAATTGAAACAGCCAAGTTAGCAGATGAAGCTGGAATTGATGTGTTTGCTGTCGGTGAAAGTCATCAAGCGCATTTTACAACGCAAGCTCATACAGTTATTTTAGGAGCTATTGCACAAGCTACGAAAAATATTAAAATCGCGAGTTCTGCAACAGTATTAAGTACGTCAGATCCGGTTCGTGTATATGAGGATTTTGCTACAATTGATTTAATTTCTAATGGTCGTGCTGAAATCGTTGCTGGTCGTGGATCTCGTATTGGGGGATATAGTTTACTTGGTTACGATGTAAATTATTATGAAGAACTATTTGAAGAGAAGATGGATCTTTTATTAAAAATAAATAAAGAAGAAAGTGTAACATGGAAAGGGCAGTTTAGAACGCCACTTGAACATGCGGCAGTTATACCGAGAGCTAAAAATAACAATATGCCAATTTGGCGTGCTGTCGGAGGGCCACCTGCTAGTGCGATTAAGGCAGGGCACGCAGGTGTACCAATGATGCTTACGACACTTGGTGGCCCAGCTATTAATTTTAAAGTTTCGGTTGATGCATATCGTGAAGCTGCTGAGCAAAGTGGTTTTGATCCAGCGACATTACCAATTGCGACAACAAGTTTATTTTATACAGCAGAAAATTCACAAGATGCACTTAGTGAATATTATCCTCATATTAATGCTGGTATGCTTGCGCTACGCGGTGGTGGGTATCCGAAACAACAATTTACTAATGCAGTAGACCACCGTGACGCGTTAATGATTGGTAGCCCGCAACAAATTATTGAAAAAATGCTTTACCAATATGAATTATTTGGACAGCAACGTTTTATGGCACAAATTGATTTTGGCGGTGTACCATTTGATAAGATTGAGAAAAATATTGAATTAATTGCTACTGAAATTATGCCGGCTGTTAGAAAATATACAACAAAATAATGATAAAAGTACCGAGAATATAATCTATTCTCGGTACTTTTTTATTTAGGCAGTTTGAAAAAATGACGAAAAAATGAATTTTCAGTCTAAAAAAGGAAAGGATTTTTCTATTTGTGAATAACAATATTATTGATTTGAATTTTGGAAATACATTTTTCTCTTGACAAAAATCTAGCGTATTTCCGGATTTGATGCGAGGACATTTTTCAAGAGGAAAGTCAAGCGTATGAAGAGAAAAACGTAATAATAATTGATATAAGAGTATGTTATATGTTTGAAAAATACGTTTTTTAAATGTGAGAAATCTAATTCAAAAAAATTACAAAAGACATATTTCAGACAAAATCCTGTCAATAATACGTCAAAAATCACCTGAATTTATTATGTAAGTATATTATACAATTCGATTAGCGAATAAAACACTACTGAAATAGTGAAAAGGTAAATCGTATGAAGAAAGTTCTTTTGTAATTATCTAAAAAACTGACAATCTATATTTTCAGAAAGTACATAAACGAATTTATCTTTTTGTATTTCCAAATGATTGAATTGTTCGTTATGAAGTGAATTCATACAATTTAATCGATATTACGATATAAAAAATTATGAAGGAAGTGACTTTAGCATGGAAACGCTCGAATTGGCACGAATACAATTTGCATCTACAACGATTTTTCATTACTTTTTCGTTCCGCTATCTATTGGTTTAGCTTTTATCATTGCGTTAATGCAAACGTTGTATGTGGTAAAGGGACAAGAAGTTTATAAGAAAATGACAAAGTTTTGGACACAAATATTCCTTGTTAACTTTGCAGTAGGTGTTGTAACAGGTATTTTACAAGAATTTCAGTTTGGTATGAACTGGTCAACATATTCACGTTTTGTTGGTGATGTTTTCGGACCGTCATTGGCAATTGAAGGTTTATTAGCATTTTTCATTGAGTCTACATTCCTAGGTTTATGGGTATTCGGTGAGGATAAACTTCCAAAGCGAGTTCACCTTTTATGTATTTGGCTCCTTTCAATAGGAACAATGTTATCAGCATTTTGGATTTTAACTGCAAGTGCATTTATGCAGTCCCCGGTAGGATATGAAATGGCTGCAGATGGACGTGCGCAGATGAATGATTTCTTGGCGATTATTCAAAATCCACAACTATGGGTGCAATTCCCGCATACAATTACAGCGGCACTTGCAACAGGCGCATTCTTTATTGCTGGTGTTAGTGCATGGAAAATCGCAAAACAACAAGAGACTGAGGTGTTTAAGAAGTCTTTCCGAGTTTCTATCGTTGTTGGAACAATTTCAACAGCATTGGTATTATTTTTCGGTCATGCACAAGCGCAAAATTTAATTAAGACACATCCGATGAAAATGGCAGCAGCTGAAGCATTATGGAATACGAGTGAGGATCCAGCGCCATTTACAGTATTTGCAAAAATTGATACAGAGAAGAAAGAAAATTCGTTTGAAATTCAAATCCCTTATATGCTAAGTCTATTGTCATACGATAAATTTAGCGGTCAAGTAGAAGGAATGAATCAAATTCAAAAACAATATGAAGAAAAATATGGACCTGGAGATTATATTCCGCCAGTACATACTATGT
>NZ_JBFUIN010000381.1:0-2980 GCF_056401855.1 Bacillus sp. P4_D3 | reverse complement strand
TTATAAAATCACTTCGATATCCKACACCGCCATAACTTATTACACATTCATAGTAATAAAAAATGAAATAGAAAAATAAAATAGCGTAATAAATCACTTTTTGATCTCKTTGAGTAAATACTTTTACAACCCAAGAAATTAATATTAATTGATACAACCCAAAGTAAATAGACATTCTTGCAAAAATCCAATTTTGTGTAGAGATAATCATAAAAATCAAACCTAATATAGACATATTCACAATATAATCACTTTTCGGAAAAACTTCTCTTAATTTATCTCTTCCTAAATAAGCAAGTATGATCGGCGCTGCATTAACCACAACCCTAAGTATATTAGCGCCTCCACCTGAAAAATTTTTGTACTCACTATATTGACTGTCTTCTATAACTGTGAATAAAACATCAATAAATTGATTAAACCCTATAACTATTAACACAGCCACAAAAAGAAATACATATGTTTCCCATGACCATGCTTTTCTTCTTACTATAAAATATATTGGAATTAGAATAATCGCACTTTGATGTATAGTTGATGCAATTAATACGACTATGACGTATTTCTTCCAGTTACCTTCGAATATATACTTTGTTGCCATGAAAATAATTGCTGCCGCAAGATACTGCCTTATTCCGTTCATTGAGGTTAAATACATTCCGCTTGTTACATATACGTATATGCTTAATTCAAACATTCTTGTATATTTATATAGAACAAGTACAATGAATACATTCGTAATCAATGCGGTTACGAAAATCATAATTTGTGGATCATCCGAAATTTGCTTTAAAAACATTTGGATAATATTGAACCCTATATCCTTTCCCGCTTTAACCTCTTCCCAACTAAAATTACTTATAGAGTAGGAATACATATAAAAGTACGTGTCTCCAACATTATTACGGAGACCAGAAACTAAGACTAAAGTTGACATAGTACAAAATACTAAAAATTTATTCGGTTGAATATTCGGTTGATTAAACAGATTCTCCTCGATAGCAGGTTTAGAAAAATACCTCGCAAAAAAAGAGAAAAAATATACTAGAATAAGATTCACCCATAATACAGTCATTCATCAATCACTTCCACGTATTAAGCATATATTCTTTTTATAAATTACTCCATCCACTTTGAAATCTAGTTTTTTATTTTTTTAAAACTGTAGATTTATGTGTGTTTAAAATGTAAAAATAAAGTATAGTACCAAATGGGATGGCCATCATTGTTACCCATTTACATGGAGATTCTTTTAAAAACTTATAGTTTCTTACCATTATATTACTGGAAACATAATGAATAGCTTCTCGAAATTTCTCCTTAAACGTAGGCGCATACTTCATCGCTACCTTTCTAAAAAAAGAAAAACCATGAGGGTTTTTCTTATACTGATTAATAATATTCATACTTGATCCATCAGCCCTATACTCAACGAAACATAACACCTCATTCATAATGAGCAAAGGATATTCTTGATCTATTAAAATATATTTATAGCTAAGAGGACAATAATTTTCTCCAGGAAATATTGGATATGCCGGAGAGTTTCTTGTCAACTCCGATCTATAAACTAACTTTTTATCCCCCTTCATTTTATGTTTAGCATGTAACCCTGATAATGTAGCTTCTTTCAGATTTTCTGGCATATTTGTTCCGATAATATTCCCATTAAAATCAGCATMCAATCCTATAATACCAGCGTATTTGCAATTACCATATTCACTCCAAAAATTAATTATTTTTTCTACTGCATCATCAGCTATATAGTCATCCGAATCAATACAAACATTCAGTTCTGTATCAATTAGTCTGTACGCAGTATTGTGGGCTCCATGCATACCTCGGTTTTCTTGGTAATGATACTGAATTGAAACTATCCCTTCAGAAATCCACTTTTCTACAAGCTCTTTTGTGTAATCTTTAGATCCGTCATCAATAATAAGCCATATAAACTCTTTATGTGTTTGCCTTTTCAAACTTTCATAACATAAATGAAGCGTATAAGCGCGGTTAAAAGTAGGAGTAAAAACAGTAAGAATCGGTTTCAAACAACTTCACCTCTCCAGCTGTAACCACTTTTCTGTAGTACTGTAAATATACTATTTAATACGAGTCGATCAGGTCTCACATATTCATGGTAATATTCGTAATTATTCAACATCATCTTATACCTAAATTCTTCATCCTCTAATAATCTATAAACCTGGCTCAAACACTCCTCTGGTTTTCTAAAAACAAGGTAATTGTTTTCYTCTAAAAAATCCCCAGTCACTTCATATTTCAGACTTTCTGTTACAATGGCTCTACTTGCTGCAACATACTCAGCGAATTTCCATCCAATTGATTCATGTAATCCCATAGTCGCTATGCAAATTGCTGACTCTTTTACCTTTTTCAAATAATGGTTCCGCTTAATAATTTTTTTATCTTCTATAAGAATATCTCTGTAACCTTTATTAGCAAAATCAGACGGGGTCACACCTCCATAAAATCTATTACCAAATTCTTTTCTACATAGTCTGATACACTCTGCTCGAAATTCATTAATATACGCCCGTTCTTCTTTTTTTTCTAACGAAATTTGTCCTGGATAATCCCCATTTACGTCCCATAATCTAGCCATAAAAAGCACTTTCGGGTTTACCTCGCTTTTAGGAACTTCTTCAAATGAGTTGACGTGGTAAAACTTATTATAATACTCCGAAAATGGTAACATACGTATTAATTTCTTAACCTTTTCTTTGTGTGGATCATAAGGCATAGGCATATGTGCGATATTACCAGGTACCGTAACCATATAATTTAGACCTAACGGATATATTTTATCCTTATATAATAATTTAGAATTATAAACTTTACTAAAACTTCTTTTGAAATAAAAATCGCACTTTTCTAAAATCCTCTCCATAAACTCAGTATAATCCTGCTCTATTTCAAGTAAATTATCATACCCATCATTAACATCATATACTAATTTAAT
>NZ_JBFUIN010000380.1:0-2982 GCF_056401855.1 Bacillus sp. P4_D3 | reverse complement strand
GAACGGTAGCGCATAAATAATGACATTGCGATAACTGGTGCCGCTGCTTGTAGTTCAAGCGCAGTTTCAACAGTCCATTTCCCTTCTCCTGAAGAGTTCATTACCCCTTTAATACCCTCAAGTTTTGGATCATCTGCAAATGCCTTTTCAGTTAAGTCCATTAACCAACCACGGATAACCGATCCGTTTGCCCATACTTTTGCAACATCTTCATAATTGAAATCAAAATCACTTTTATCTAACACTTCAAATCCTTCAGCGATTGCTTGCATCATTCCATATTCAATACCGTTATGAACCATTTTTAAGAAATGACCACTTCCAACGCGGCCTGCATAAGAATAACCGTTTTCTACTGCTAAGTCTTTAAATAACGGTTCTAATTGATCATAGATTTCTTTTTCTCCACCAACCATTAAGCACGCACCATATCTAGCTCCTTCTACACCACCTGATGTACCGATATCTACGTAATGTAAGCCAAAGCTTTTCGCTTCTTCAGCACGGCGCAACGTATCCTTATAGAATGAATTTCCACCTTCAATAACGATATCGCCTTCCTCTAATAATGGATATACATCTTTTAGTACTGACTCAACAACTTCTCCTGCAGGTACCATTACCCAAATTGTACGAGGTGCTTCTAGTTCAGCGATCATTTCTTTTAATGTATGACGTGCAGTAATCCCTAGTTTTCCTGCCTTTTCAACAAGCTCATTATTTACATCGTATACAACTACTTCATGCTTGTCTTCATGTAAGTGTTCAGCTAACGGGAATCCCATTTTTCCTAATCCAATTAAACCTAGTTTCATATTAATCAATCTCCCATTCTATACAAATATATTTAATAACGAAATTAGTCCAAGTGCTACAACAGATAGTATTGTCTCCATTGCAGTCCATGTTAATAATGTTTCTTTCACAGTCATTCCGAAATACTCTTTAATCATCCAAAATCCAGAATCGTTCACATGTGATAATATTAATGACCCTGCTCCTGTTGCAAGTGCCAGTAACTCTACATTCACTCCTGGTGTACTTGCCGCAATCGGTGCCACTATTCCTGCTGCTGTCATCATGGAAACAGTAGCAGAGCCAGTCGCGATTCGAATAAGTGCAGCAATTCCCCACCCTAATAATATTGGTGAAATATGTGATTCTTTCGCCATCTCCGCAATTGTAGTTCCAATTCCAGAATCTAATAACACTTTATTAAAGGCGCCACCTGCACCGATAACTAACAGTATGTTTGCAATTGGGCCTAAACAATCATTTGTGACTTGTAAGACTTTGTCTTTAGAAAACCCTTTTGCATAGCCAAGACTAAAGAAAGAATATATCGTTGCAATTAATAATGCGACTATTGGATCTCCAATAAAGTGCAATACTTGTGCAAGTTGGCTTGTTTTATTTAATGCTACTTCCGCTATCGATGCACCTAGCATAAGAAATACTGGAAGTAAAATAGTAAACAATGTATTTCCGAAGCTAGGAAGTTCCTTCTTCTTATCTCTTTCAATAAATTGCTCCGCTATATCTAATGGTACTTCTTTATGTATACGAGCACCGATCCATTTCCCGTAAAGCGGACCTGCAATTATTGCAGTTGGAAGTCCGACAATTAATGCATATAAAATTGTCTTCCCTACATCTGCTTTAAATATACCTACCGCTGCCATAGCTGCTGGATGCGGTGGAACAAGTCCGTGTACAACCGAAAGACCTGCTACTAGCGGAATACCGATTGTAATAAGTGATACCCCTGTTTCTAACGCAATTGTAAATACTAACGGAATTAATAGTACAAATCCAACTTGGAARAATACCGGAATCCCTACTATAAATGCAACGAACATCATTGCCCAGTGAACACGCTTTTTCCCAAAACGTCCAATTAATGTGTTAGCAATTCGTTCAGCACCGCCAGACTCAGCCATCATTTTTCCAAGCATTGTTCCTAAAGCTAAAACAATCGCCAAAAATCCTAACGTATTACCAAGACCTAATTTAATAGAATCGATAATCCCTGGATGTTGTGGTGAAGTTCCAATTAAGGGCATCCCCATTGCTAGCCCTACACCGATTGCTGTTAAAATTAACGCGACAAATGGATGCCATTTTACTACCGTAATTAGTAAAAGTAATATGACAACARCCGCTAGTATGATCCCAACTACCATTTCTCCCAATCCCCCTATTGTTTACGTTGGAAAGCAGCTATACAATCAAATTCTTCTTTCAAACGATTGTAAAGTCGTTCATACATATAAAACATCTCTAAATATAAAGCCGTATTTTCTTTATTCGGTACATGGTGATGGACAATATCAATCCAATCCTTCACCTCTTCAAGCGAATCAATTTTCCCAATTGCATACAAAGCAAGTGCCGCTGCCCCAAGCGCAGATGCTTCATGACTTTCAGGAACAAGCAATTCTTTCCCCATCATGTCAGATAACATTTGTCTCCAAAATGCAGACTTTGCAAAGCCTCCTGAAACACGTATTTCAGAAAGTGGCCCTGTACAATCACGAATGGCAAGTGCAACTGAATACACACTCATACAAACTCCTTCCATGACAGCTCGTATGAAATGTTCACGTTTATGCTGAAGGTTTATACCGAAGAATGTACCACGAGCATTTGCATTCCAGTAGGGTGCACGTTCTCCAGATAAAAACGGTAAAAATAGCAATCCCTCTGCTCCAGCTGGTACACTTTCTGCATACTTAATTAATAAATCATAAGGATCAATCCCAAGCTTCCTTGCAACTTCTTGCTCTGGACTACCGAATTCATCACGTAGCCATCTTAATAAAATCCCGCCATTATTCGTCGGTCCACCGATTACCCAGTGCTCATCTGTTAATGCGTAACAAAAAGTTCTTCCTTTTTCATCTGTATTAACACTTGATGAAATTGTTCGAACTGCTCCACTTGTTCCAATCGTAATTGCAGCTGAGCCAGGTGATATTGCAC
>NZ_JBFUIN010000379.1:0-3024 GCF_056401855.1 Bacillus sp. P4_D3 | reverse complement strand
TTTCAGGTGTAGGAGATTCTTTTACATATTGAGGTGCACATAAATGAAGCATTGGAGTGTTAATACTTCCACCTGGATCTAAAGCAACTACGGCCATACCATTTGGCAGTTCCATTGCCATTGACTGCGTGATACCTTCAATAGCAAACTTCGAAGCACAATATGGCGCAAGTTCACCCTCGCCTTCTCTTCCCCAACTAGAGCTCATATTAATAATAATTCCTTCTTTCCTAGCTATCATCGCCGGGACAAACGCCCTAATGACATTTACTACCCCGTTCACATTTACACTCATTACTCTTTCAAATTCTTGAGCGGTAACTTTCCATAGCGGTGCATTTTGATTAACAATCGATGCATTATTTATTAACATATCGGGAGCCCTATACCTATTAAGAATCCGACTTGCCCATTTACTAACTTGGTGATGATTTGAAACATCAATTATTTGAAAATCATGTGAAGCACCGTAATATTTATTAAGCTCTTCAATTTTATTTTTTGAGCGTCCACACCCTGCTATTTTCCATCCCAATTCATGAAACCTATCAACCATTGCACGTCCTAACCCTTGCGTTACTCCAGTAATAATTACAAGTTTCCCAATGTCGTTTCGTTCCAACTGTATCTCCTCCTTTCAATTAATATTACTCTTTTTATTCTTATTCAACTTCTCACTTAAGTATCAATTCATTTCATACTTTAGAAGTATTTTTGATATTACATATTAACAAGCAAAAAGAGTAACCATAATAGTTACTCTTTTTGTTTACATCGATAAATATAGGCTACACCTTAATGAAAGTATATTTATGTTTATGGTTCGATTTATCTAAATACTTTTCAATCCACTTTTGCAACTTAACAGAGCCCATCTCTATCAAAGAATTTCCACCTAGTCTTATAGCATACTTTTATTTAAATTCTCAATCTCATTTTGCAACTTTTTAAATTGCTCAAAATGCATTGTTATAGATTGAATACTATTCCTTTCAACATTTTGCTTCACTAATAAAACGCCTGTATCGTGAAAAATCGCTTCAAGTTCTTTCCTTATAGATACTTTCGTAATATATGCGGTTTTAATTGCCGATAAAATTGCTATTTCATTAAACTTTAATTTTATTTCATTAGGACAAAATGCTTTTTCGATCAAAGTAACATCATTACTATAAATAAAAGCAACAAGTTTACTTGATTCTGCATCTGTTAAATCCACTGTTTTTATAACATTATCCATTACATTTTGCCTCCTTTAATTCCGTATATATTAATTATTCGAATTTATTCTTTTTAAAATTCAACTCTTCGTTAATTTTAACATACTTTTTGCTCGATTGATTAAACAAAGCTTATAACATTTTTCTATTCCGGAATATTTGTCAAATGAACCAATTAGACTATACCTTCATATAGTAATGCAAACAATTACTTATAAAGTAGGTGAAAATTATGCCCTCAGTTGTAGGGAATTTAGTTGTACAAAATAGTAACGGGTCTTTCAACTTAGGTGATTTCTACAACGTTTCTCCAAAAGAGAATACGAAAGCTTATAACGGCTCTGGCGCATCTAACGTTGGTTTCGTAGTGAACACTTTCAGTGGGGTTAGCGCGACTAATACATTTGATTCTGATCTAGCAGATCAAAACCAAGTTGGTACGGCCTAACCAAATCGGTAATCATTTTTGTATAACATTTTCAAATTTGTCTATACTATACTCAGGCTGATACACAGCTATCGTCGATTTTTTGAGTGCCAATCTTTTTCTCCCTTTCCCTGGGACTAAGCAGCTAGTTTGCATCTAGCTGCTTTTTCATTTAGTTCTTCACCTCTTCAAAAAAATTAGGCTTTTACAGGTAGCCTGACTCACAGCCGAATTTTGAGGCGTAAATCTAACTGCCCGCAAATAGCTAGATAAATTAAAGAAGCTAAACTTCAAAATTCAGCTTCTTTTAAGTTACATCAATTATGTCCCTTGCAGCAAATATATATGTTTTATAAAATGCATCTGTACATTTTACAATTTGTTGAATTGGATTTATATGAACCACTGTCATATAACTCGTAAGTATGTATCCTTCTTCAAAATAGGTCACTAACATCTCTTTTTCAGACAATAATGAAGTTAATAATTTGTCTGAAATACTTTCTTTCGCTTCATTCGTTATTAGTGGCCTTTGGACTTTTAATTTCTCTCCAATAATTTTTCTCATACTTAATAATTGTTCCGACATTACTGTAAATGGAACCCACTCTCTTCCTTTTTCCTGTACCTTTACATAATTCATTTTCTTTACTCCTCAATTTTCTACATCTATCCATTCATAAATTTTACTTCTAAATACACTTTATCCATCTCTTATTTAATATGTAGCGTAGCTTTCCAATTCAAAATTATTTATGAATTTGTAGGAATCTCCACCCAAAAAGAACGTTAGTTCTAATTATACACGAACGAATGTTCTTTCGGAAGTACAACATGTAAATTTTTTAAACAAAATGCAACCTTAATCTATGAAGTTTATTCATACTGATTGATTCCTCCTTTTAATTAATGAATTCTCTTTGCACTTCCTATCGCATCATAGAATACGTGTAGCAACAATAAAAGCGACTCCACCTAATGTGAAATCGCTTTTATTGAACTAATTATATTTCTAATTTTACTTTTCTATCCTAACTAACGTTCTTTCTGGAATACAAATTTCAGCTACATCTCATTAACCATCCTTCAACAAAAGCATATACTTTGATTATGAACGAACGCACAAATCTTTAGAAACTTATGATGTAAAACCATTCATTCCTCATAAGTTTCATACATATCGACAATTACTACCATTTATCCCGCTATTTGCGAGCTAATAATCAGTGAGAACGAACAAAACTCAAATTGATTAATATTTCACTTTCTTTATTGAATAAGTTTAGGTTGCATAATAATATGTAATTCTCTCTCTGTTTCTGTTTTTTTCGGATTTCGATAGTATTCCAGTTTATATTCTAATACTTCATACTCAAC
>NZ_JBFUIN010000378.1:0-3047 GCF_056401855.1 Bacillus sp. P4_D3 | reverse complement strand
ATAATTGGTTGTAACTCTTCTAGTCTTTGAACTTGTTTTTTAGCATTTTCTCGCTCGGATGCCTTATTCTTTAATGCTTCATATTTCTCCTGAGCAAGTGCAAAACTGTTCATTATATGTTCTTTTTTTGCGATTATCTGTTTTAACAAACTTTCAGACTGCTGTTCATGTTGCATCGCTTCCTCATACCATTGCTCAAATGGTAATAATCGCTTCGCCTGTTCCGCATGTTTAAAAGATTTTTCTTTCATTTCGATTACGGCACGGTTTTCTTGTAAAGTACTGTACTTCTCATTCTTTTGTTCTAAATCTTTGAATTTCTCATTTACAGCTTTTGCTGCATGAAAACGTGCCTCTGCTTCTTTTAATTGTTTCGTTTTGTCATTTTGTTCTACGTGTAATTGCTCAACCTCTGCATTGTACCAAATTGTTTCTTGTTCTAATGCCTCTACTACTTGATGTGTATTTACATGCTCTTGCTCCACTAATGTCTCTAATAATGCCCCATTACGTATTGGTAATTTAAATACATTACGGAAATATAGCTCACGTTCTTTTTGTTTTTCTTGTAAGACGTCTTTCCATTGTTTACGCTTTTGATCTAATATCTCACGCATTAATTTATAACGATCTGTTTTAAAAATGCGGCGTAGTATTTCTTCTTTATTTTCCGTTTCAGATGTTAATAATTTTCGGAACTCTCCTTGCGGTAACATGACAATTTGGCTAAATTGATGTTTACTTAATCCAATTAAATCTTCAACTTTTTTATTTACATCCGTTACATGAAAACGATCGACACATGGAACTTTTTCCTCATCAATTACTTCATATAATTCGACTGCATGTCCTGTAATTGTTTTATTTCCTTGTTTTTTATGGCCCAGTTGTCGTTTAATTTCATAACTTTTCCCTTTTAATTGAAAAGTTAATTCMACACTTGTATAAACATCATCATCATCAGCAAATTGRCTWCGAAGCATGYTYGTATCACTRCGYTCTTCTCCACTAGCCTCWCCATATAATACATAACAAATCGCATCAAAAATTGTTGTCTTTCCAGCTCCTGTATTTCCAGAAATAGCGAAAATACGATGCTCACCAAGATCTTTAAAATCGATTACTTCTTTCTGTTTATATGGACCAAATGCGGTCATTATAAGCTGAATCGGTCTCATCCTCGCTCACCTTCCCGTTCTTGCACTGTTTGCAAAACATCTAAAAATAGACGTTCTTTCTCTTCTGATAAATCTAGCCCTTTCATTTCTTTATAAAATGCTTTTAAAAGAGATAAATCATCCGTTTTATGCCTTGAAACAGTTACTTCATTTTCATCTGTGAACTCTCGTCTTTGAATAGATCTTTCAACATGCATTGCATTTGGGTATACAGAACGTATTTTTTCCATTGGCTGCAAGACAGGATTTTCATCTAATAATTTCACAAATACATAATCTTCATTTACTGGATGAAGTAATAAATCGTCTATTTTCGCTTCTACTGTACGCATTTTACGACGCGGTGTAAGTAAACGTTTTTCAATTGTTGTTTCACCTTTTTCATCCAGTTCCACAATATAATATCCTTTTTTATGCTTTTCTTCAGAAATAGAATATGCAAGTGGTGAACCTGAATAACGAATTGTCTCATTACGTACAAAATGTGCTTGATGTAAATGGCCAAGCGCCGTGTAATGGAACTTATCAAAATAATGGCTATTTACATATTCAGCACCACCAATTGAAAGTGGGCGTTCCGCATCACTCGTATTTTCCTCTGCCTCTCCTGAAGAAGTTACAAATGCATGTCCTACAAATATGTGTCTCGCTTCTTTATCCATCGTTTCAGAGAGTTCGTTCATAAAAATACGCATCGCATCATCATGAGAACGAACATCTTCATTTTTCAATATATGTCTAACCATACTTGGGTCTGCATACGGAACGAGATGGAATTGAACCTCTCCGTATTCATCATTTAAAACAACAGGATTGTATGGAAACTGGAATTGTCCAACAATATGTAATCCTTGTTTTTTCATTAAATTACTACCAAAATGTATGCGGTCCGGACTATCGTGGTTTCCTGCAACTGCGATTACTGGGGTTTGTAAATCAATAACTATCTTTTGTAATACATCATTTAATAAGTCTACTGCTTCTGTAGGTGGAATTGCTCGGTCATATAAATCTCCTGCAATAATTACAGCATCCGGTTTTTCCTCTTCAACAGCTTGTACAAACTGATCTAACACAATTTTTTGATCTTCAGTCATATATACACCATGAACAAGCTTACCTAAATGCCAATCCGCTGTATGAAAAAACTTCATATTACCCTTCTCCTTTTAGTTTACTGATTGTAGTGAAACAAGCTGATAGTTTAGTGTAGTTTTTCCGTTCTCCCATTCTAACTTTTGGACAATTGCACTACCGATTCTTTCTTCGTTTGATTTATATAAAGGTAATACTTCTTGAATAGTAAATAGATGATAACCATCTAAAATTAATTGAAATAAATTATCTTCTATATGTAATCTTACTTCTTTTTCATTTGAAATAATTTTTGTGTGCATCTCAAATTTCATGCTAGATACAACCCCTTTTTTTCTAATCTCTACATTTTAATAGTATAGTGGTCATGCAAGATTGACAAGTAAATACACCACGATGTACATACTTTTTTAATTATAAATATTTTATGTTTTTTTGTATAAAATACGGTATGTGAAATTATCAATCTACAAAAATAAAAATGCCCTTTCAGGCATCCTTATTTTTGTAAGTACTCTTTCATAACGTAGTACAATACAGTTATTAACACAATCGCTACAAAAAACGCGAATACGGCCACAACATACCCATCTTTATTTAATAACAAACATATGGAAATAGATATTATAAAAATCGGAAACACGAGACGTACCTTATCCTTCACTTCTTCTGTCGTATCTGTATGATGAAAATACTGTGTAATTCCTACCATAAGAGATGACAAAATAATAACCGACAATAGTAAAGGTCCTGGCATTCCGATCTCTCCTTTCT
>NZ_JBFUIN010000377.1:0-3050 GCF_056401855.1 Bacillus sp. P4_D3 | reverse complement strand
ATAGAAAATCTCCCATTTTCTATGGTTATAACTAAAATTATTTTATCAATAACTTGTGTTTATATTTCATAAAATACGAATGGTAATTTAATTAGTAAAGATAAATAAATTTTATGAATCTATCAGAAAAGATTGAACAATACCTATGATATAATAAGTTACAGTTATATATTTGCTGAAATTGAAATTAGACTACATAAATGTTCGACTCAAACATAAATCAAATAAAAAGGAGAAATAACATGAACGAAAATCAACAAATCATTATGAATACAACAGAAGTGAAGGAGTATTTAGGGGTTAGTAATTTCGTTGTAAACAATCTGATGAAGCAGGAGCAATTAGTTCCGATAAATAAGGATACATGGCGTTTAGATGGAAGTTTCCTTTTCAAAAAAGAAGATGTAGAATCCATAAAAAAAGAAAGAGAAACAGAAGGCCTTACGCTTTACCAAGCTAGTAAAAAATATGATGTTAGCACATATCAACTAGAAAAATGGTTAGAAGATGGGGAGTTAACAGCTACTATACAAGAACATCGTAATCGTGAGACTAAATTCATTAAAGAAGAAGAGTTACTTCAACTTGTACATCGATTTGATCAAGCAAATGCACTGTATACATTCTCTCAAAAGTATAATACGGTCCTTTTCCAGAGGTTCATCCAGGGGAATACAATAGCAAGAGTTATTTCTATTCCAAAACGTGGAGATATTATGCTGATTGATGAATTCGGAAGTGAATTCACCTTAACAGAGGCTCAAAAATTAGGATTCGTACCGGCATACCAATTATCCGATAAACCACGTAGTCATCACCAAAGATTTGTTAAGTTTCGTTTACCTAAATCCGATCAATTGCGTAGCAGCTCATTTCAACTGATTGACTTAATCCTTCAGTACGTCTCACCAAGAAATTTGAAGATTTCAGAAGAAGAAGGTTTTTGGTATTTCGATATACGTCAATCTCTTATTGAATTGCCTATGGGTATGCAATTGGAATGGATTGAAAGTTTAACGCCTTATTTAATAGAAGGAAAATTAGTAAAGCGTGTGAATAATAGCGTGTATTTAGATAGTAGCAGCGTGACGAAACCCGTTACAATGTCCAGCAAAGAATATCAAGCAATTAATAAAATTGTTGAAGAAACTAACAGCACGATTGAAGAGTTTATTGCATCCGCTATTCGCGAAAAGATTCATAACTATCGAGGGTCACACAACTAAATTATATATAAGCGGTTAAATATTTTATTAAAGGGAATTTTTATATGGAAAAGTGGTATTTCCTGAAGATAAACATATAGGTGGGACTGATAACGCCTTATATGTTCTAAATTTATTCCTTGAAGAGTTTAATTTAGATTTAAAACACAGGAAATCCTGGTCCATCTTAGAGGAAGATACACATAAATAAKGGGATATTTTAATGGAAGAAACATGGGTTGATATTAAAGGATACGAAGGTATATATCAGGTTTCTAATGCTGGAAGGTTTAGAAGTCTAGATAGAATCGGACAAGACGGAAGAGTTCTTAAAGGTAAAATAAAGGTTCGAAAGGGCGATCCATATGGATTCACGACCATCAAATTGTACAAAGAGGGTAAAGCGAAAAATCATAGAGTTTCGACCATAATTCATAGTACTTTCCCGGAAGGTATTAAGAAAGTGAAATAATACAATTATGTGATCGGTTAAATAATTTGTATATAAATTGTAGAACTTAAGTAACCCAAAATTTCTAAGGGGGAAAATACATGGGGATATATACTGCATTTCGCGGAAAAGTAATTATAAAAAAGAGTACAAGGAACTAGTAGAGTTGATTAATAGCGGTGAATGGGAAGAAGCAGTTGATAAACATCCATTCCTTCAAGAATACTATAACATCGAAAGAAGTACTCTAATTCCATTTTGTACAGAAGCTATACAAAATCGGTTGGATGAAGAGGGTAGTTGGAGTAAAAAAGGGGGTCTGTACTTAGAAACAGATCCATGTGATTGGGAAACAGACAGTGAATATTATACAGATTTAAAAGGCCTAGAATGGACGTTCATTACTTGTTTAAAAGAATATGAAGATAAAACTCAATTTAACAAAACGCCTATTCAAAGCTTTATAGACATAGTGTTATCTGAAGTTATTACGAAATCAATTAAAGTTCAATTATATTATCATGATTTAAACAAACCTATAGAATATATATTTGATGGAAAGAAAATCGCAAAACTAATTAATAATTAACAGCACACCACTTAGTTATCCTTATAATTAAGGTGAAGTTACCTCCATTTATCATTGTATACTCTAATTAGAATTATTAATTCCAAGCGAAGTTAAATATCAAAAATAAGATGGTATGCCGRCTAAATACCATCTTATAACTAAATAATAAGTTATTAAATTACTCATCTATTGGAGGCATACATATGGAGCAGGAAAAATTGAAAGAATATGTATTTAAAATTAATTATCATGAAAAAAAATCAACATTTTGCACTATCTTACTAAATAGCAGCTGCGTGGCATTAATGTTCTTATTTGCATTATATATTTGGTTGGAATCTATTAGAATATTTTTTAATGATCATACAATTATAACCTTTTTTATCATTGTAGCTGTGTTAGTATGCCTTTACTGCTTAACTGAGCGCATTTCAAAAAACAAAAGATACTCTCTTATCTTAAAAAAAGATATGTTAATGTCTTTTATTTTAAATTCAAAAACTCTTAATCCTCAAGAAAGAAATTTCTTTCTATCCAAGCTGAATAAAGTCCGCGATGAAGGGGACTTCACAACTGTTTATATGAATTATTTGCAAATTTCTCAGCATAACGAAGAGGATTTCATGCATTAAATAAAAATCCGAAATGTGATATGTTAGGGGTTATATTTTGGGGACTAAAGATATCTAAAGTAAAGCAAAAGCAAGAAATAAAAGAAGTATTAAATTACTTTATATTATGCCTAGTATTGTTAGTTTTTAGTGTTTATAGGCTAGTGTAATTTTGAAAAATCGTTAATTTAATCTAAATATGAGGTTATAAA
>NZ_JBFUIN010000376.1:0-3066 GCF_056401855.1 Bacillus sp. P4_D3 | reverse complement strand
ATTGGTCCCCTTACGTGTAGTTTTTGCGTACTGATGCCAATTTCTGCGCCGAAGCCGAATTCAGATCCATCTGTAAAACGAGTCGATGCATTATGGTAGAGTGCTGCGGCATCAACAGATGTGAAAAACTTACTGACGTTTTCCTCGTTCTCTGTAATAATCGCTTCGGAATGCATGGATCCATACGTATTTATGTGATGAATCGCTTTTTCCGCTGAGGAAACCACTTTAACTGCCAGTGTGAGAGATAAAAACTCTGTTTCCCAATCTTCTTCTGAAGCTAATGCAATAGAAGAATCAATTGCCAATGCTTTATTATCACCACGTAGCTCCACGCCTCTTTCCTTCAAGGAAGAAAACAGCTCGCTACCAAATTGCTGCGCCCAATTCTCATGAAGTATAATCGTTTCAATTGCATTACATACAGATGGACGCTGCGTTTTTGCGTTTATAATAATATCAAATGCCATTTGTTTATCCGCTGTTTCATCAATGAAAATATGACAATTTCCCGCACCTGTTTCAAGTACTGGAACAGATGCTTCTCTCACTACAGTATCTATTAACTGCTTGCCGCCTCTTGGGATAAGAACATCCAAGTACTCATTCAATGTAAACAACTGCTTTGCACTATCGCGCGTTGTATCTTCTATGAGCTGTACGCTTTCTAGAGGCAAACTTGTTTGTTTGAGCGCCCGGTGAATAACGCTAACGATAGCTTTGTTAGAATGAATAGCAGAAGAACTACCACGTAGTATTACTGCGTTTCCTGTTTTTAAACAAATTGTAGCCGCATCCACTGTTACATTCGGTCTTGCCTCGTAAATCATTCCGACAACACCAAGTGGTACACGCATCTCCTGAATAGATAATCCATTTGGTCGTTCCCATGCACTTACACATTCTCCAACAGGATCACGTAAATCAATTAGTTGCTTAATACCTTCAGTCATATCAATGATACGCTGTTCATTCAGCATAAGACGATCAAGAAGAGAGTCAGAAAATCCTTTTGCCTTACCTTCTTCGATGTCCTGTTTGTTTCCCTCTAAAATATAAGCTGTTTCTACTATCAACTGATCAGCAATCGCGGCAAGTGCTTCGTTTTTTTGATTTGTAGATTTAAGCACAAGTTCTCTAGCGATTTTTTTCGCTTTTTGTCCCTTTGCTAACACTTCATTCATTTTCATTTCCTCCTTTTTTAAGGTTAATCAGTATAAAATCCGAGATCTTTTTAACGCTAGTAATGCACTATCCTACCTATTAGAATTAGAGCGGTCTCTATTCTTAAAATGAAACCCAATGATCTCTATGGATGACTTCATAGCTATGCCTTTCCCCTCTTGCTTGAATATCTTGGCTCTGCATACCTTTTAAATCCCTTAGTTCCTCTGCACTGTATCTGCATTGTCCTTTCCCTATTACGTGCCCTTGTTGCGTGATTACCTCCACAACTTCATCGACTTGGAAAAATCCTGACACATTAGTAACACCAGCAGGAAGAAGACTCTTTCCATGTTGAATGATGGCAGTGGCTGCCCCGGCATCTACTTCAATTTGTCCGCTAACAATCGAATGTAGTGCGATCCATTGCTTGTTCATCTTAATCACTTTTTGAGGAGCATTCCCGATATATGTTCCATCACCTTTGCCCTTCATAACATCTAAAAACTTCTCCTGTCCACATCCCGTTCCGATAAATACACTCACTCCAAGAGATAGTGCCGTCTTTGCAGCATCGATTTTTGATTTCATACCGCCAGTCCCAAGTTTTGAGCCAGCATCTCCTGCAAGAGAAGCAATTTCTTCCGTTACCTCAGGAAGGAAATAATATTTTTTCGCATCCGCATTTTTCTGAGGATTTTGGTCATATAAACCGTTCACATCTGTAAAAATCATGAGCATATCTGCCGAAACAAGTCCGCTTACTAAAGCTGACAGCATATCATTATCACCGAACGTCAACTCTTCTAAAGAAATGGAATCATTTTCATTGATTATAGGAAGAGCAGAACGGTTTAGTAGCTCTCCTAAAGTAGCGTAAGCGTTACTGTATTGTTCTTTTCTAGAAAAATCATTTCTCGTTAGTAAAAGTTGTGCAGTAACAATACCATATTTACGGAATTCCTCCGTGTATGCCTGCATTAATAAACTTTGCCCGACAGCGGCAGCAGCCTGTTTCCCTTTAATTGTCACAGGTCTGCTAGGATACCCTAGAGCAGAAAAACCTGCAGCGACCGCCCCAGATGTAATCAACAAAACTTCATGTCCTTCCTCTTTCAATCGTGCCAATGCAGCAACGTGATCTGAAAGCTGTTCTTTACAGATGCCTCCATGACTCGCTGCCAAGGAACTACTCCCAATCTTTACAACAATTCTTTGCTTTCTCACTTTTTTATCCCCCAAGTCTAAAATCAAAGTTTTTCATAAATTACACTTCTATCCATACAGTGTGCATCGATTTCTATCCTCATCAATGCTGCACCTATAGTATTAAAGGGCAAAATAAAAATGACCGCTTCGCCCTTAATAAAATAAAAAGGACGAAACGGTCATTGTTCCGCGGTACCACCTTAATTGATATACATAGATATCCACTTGGCGCCTATAACGCAGGCGTACGCCTAAACTTTCATTTAAGACTCAGGGATAGGTTCGATACATTCTATACGAGGAATCTTTCAGCCGGTGAATTCCACTCTCTTTCGCAAGAAGACATATGTACTATTTCCCTTCAACGATTTTCAATTTAATTTTTTTATATTATGCTATATAGTTCCTTTTTGTGTCAAGAGGTATTTTGCAAAATGAATATGATGACAAGTTTCTTGTATGAGATTACGGACATACTGGATGATAGTGAAAATTGATATAACTATACTCATATTCATAAACATAAAATCTTTTGAAAAATCTCTCCTGTCATTCATGCGATTAATAACATATATTGTTCTCCATACCAAGGTATATAAAGTGAAACTTTAATCAGTGGGGGTTTTGTTCATCCCCCACTGATTATTAGCCCTCACCAATCGGGCGTTTACGGGCAGTTGATCTCCCACAAAT
>NZ_JBFUIN010000375.1:0-3072 GCF_056401855.1 Bacillus sp. P4_D3 | reverse complement strand
ATCTGTTTTGCTCATAATGAACGCCAGTGGAAATGCAAATATTGTAGCTCCTATTACAACGAGTACACCTAGAAGCATCGAATTCAGAAAAATCCCAGCTAATCCACCACTCTTCATGACTTCAAAAGGCTTTAAAAAATTCCAATTGCTATTTTCATATACACTAGAAAATAAAATGAGAAAAAGCGGAATGACGATTAACATCACCACAAGTAACAATGCTACTGTCATTCCAATTTGTCTTACTGATACGAATCGATTTACCATGTAATCACCATCTTATTGAAATACTTTCTTAAATTGTTTTGCTATTTCATCCTGTTCTTTCCCAACTGTTTTCCAATCAACGTTTAGTACCGGAATCTCTTCTACATTCGGTCTATTTTCAGCTTTTATATCTTTTCTACCTGGCAATAAGTACGCTTTAGAAACTTGTTTTTGCACATCATCTGATAATAAATAATCAATAAACTGTTTTGCACCTTCTACATTTTTACTATCCTTCATAATACCTGCTGCACGCGGACTAATAACCGTTCCGCTTTTTGGATATACAATATCAACCGGCTCGCCCTTTGCTTTTGCACTGTACGTCATATAATCAACGCCTGCAAGTACCATATCTTTCGCACCTGTTACTACTGGATCTAAAGCTTCTTGGTTTGCTCCCGCTACTGTAACTTCATTTTTCTTAAGCTGTTCAAATAAATTCCATCCATCTTGTCCATTCTTTTTCACGTATCCTGTTACAAAGTCTAAAGCTGACCCTGAAAGTGCTGGATCTGGAAGGTTCACTTTCCCTTTCCATTCTCCTTTTGTTATATCGCTCCAATCTTCAGGTGCTGTCTTCACATTTTTTGTGTTGTACACAATTCCTAATGCTGAAGCGCTATATCCAAAATAATGTCCTTTATCATCCGACCATTCAGAACGAAGCTTATCAGCTTGTTTTGCTTCTTTATAAGCTAATGTTTTACCATCGTTCTTTAATCCTTCCATCGCTGGTAATGAAGCGAGTACGACAACGTCAACGACTGGATTTTTCTTTTCAGCTTCCATTCTCGCTAAAATCTTACCTGTTGTTCCTTGAAACATTTCCACTTTTATACCGGTTTTCTTTTCAAAGTCCTTTTGAATTTTTTCTGCTAATCCTTTTGGTCCTGCACTATATACAACAATTTTCTTTTCATTAGCGTTTTTATTTTTTGCATCTGCACTGCCTGTCTTTGAGCTACAACCTGTTACTACTGCAGAAAATAGTAAAGTACATACAAATAAAGACTTAAGCGAACTGAATTTCTTCATACGATTCTCCCCCTATATGATGAATACATTTTTTGGGTACATATAACGATACCGGTTTACCGATGCTTAGCTTACTATTGTGATAAGCTGTCCATACACCGAGTGTCCCCATGTTTACTTTCACTTCATAACGTTCTCCTACATATGTAACGTACTGAATTTCACCTGTATACGTATCGCACACTTCATTTTTTGTCCAGCTCACGTGCTCTGGACGAATCATTTGTTTATTCTCTACAAGCCAATTTGCCTTACCAACAAACTTCGCAACAAATTCATGAGACGGTTTCACATAAATATTTTCTGGTGTTCCTTTTTGTAATACCTCCCCTTGTTTCATTACAATAATTTGGTCTGACATTGACATAGCTTCTGTTTGATCGTGTGTTACATACAATGCCGTTAAACCAATGGAATGAACGATATCCATAAGCTCTAAGCGCATTTCTTCTCGTAAAATTGCATCGAGTGCACTTAACGGTTCATCAAATAAAATAAAATGAGGCTTTGTTACGATTGCTCTAGCAAATGCGACACGTTGCTGCTGTCCGCCAGAAAGTTCGTGTGGATATCTTTTCTCCATACCTTGCAGGCGAACTCTCTTTATCGCATCTTCTACCTTTTCGCGTAAATGATTCGTTTGCTTTGTAGCCCTTAAACCAAATGCAACATTTTCAAAAACAGTCATATGCGGCCATAAAGCAAAATCTTGAAATACCATACCGATATTCCGTTCATGAGGAGATGTTTTTACCTTTTTTGTAGACGAATACATACACTTATCTCCAAAATATATTTCTCCTTTATCCGGTTCTTCAAGTCCTGCAATCATTCTAAGCAAAGTCGTTTTCCCGCATCCCGAAGGTCCTAAAAGTGTGGTAAACTCTCCTTTTTTCATTACAATTTGTAACGGTTTTAACGCCTGTATTTCTCCAAATGTCTTTTCTAATCCATGAATTTTAATATCCATCGTTTCACCTCTCTCCCCACATTCTTAACCTGCTTTCATTCTATATGGAAGATTTATACTGAATGTTAATGTACTGTAAAGATTAAATTAAAAAACTTCTAATAAACTATTTATTTCTATAGATTTTTTCTATAGTTAAAATAAAAAAGGCGGTTAACTCATAATGAATCTCTTAAAATTAGAAATTGTAGTGCTTATTAAGAAATACAAAAAGCTTACGATTGTTGCAGAAAAACTTGGCGTTAAACAACCTACTATTACATTTCATATAAAAAGCTTAGAAGAGGAACTCGGTGTGTCTTTATTCGAATTACGTTCTGGAAGGTATTTCTTAACAGAGGCTGGTGAGGCGTTGCATCATTATGCTTGTAAAATAGATGCACTTATGAAAGAAGCTAGGCGGGTCACACAGGAGTTTAAAGATTTTAATAAAGGTGCTATAACAATTGGTGCTAGTTATGTACCAGCGACTTATCTTTTACCAGAAGTTGTTCATCAATTTCAATGCAAATTTCCTAATATAAAAATAACACTCCTGGTAAAAACTGCGCCTGAAATTCGAACGATGCTACAAAATCATGAAATTGATCTCGGGGTAATTTCTGCGGCGCCGTTTGATGAACCACTTTTAAAACAAACAAAAATAATACCTGATACACTTGTTCTTGCTTTTTCCAAAGAACATCATTTTTCAAAAAAAGAAAGTGTATCCTTACAAGATATCGAAAAAGAACGTATATTATTGCATCGAAACCCGTCTACAACGAGGGATTTACTTACACAATGGACGTTAGCAC
>NZ_JBFUIN010000374.1:0-3073 GCF_056401855.1 Bacillus sp. P4_D3 | reverse complement strand
TATGAAGGTTTCACTGAATTAATACCTGAATCAGAGAATTATTGGGTAGATGAGTTTCATAATAATCTACTTTTTCTATAATTTAAATAGGACAAGAGTGATGCTAGTATAAAGGAGTAGAATAGTAATGAAATATCCATATAGTTTTGAAGTACTTAACAATAGAGATTTAGTTATGAGACTTCCTCAAGAAATTAAACTTGTTGAAACTTTTTTAGGAGTTGAAGTTTCTGCTTTTGAAGATTGGATTTTAGAAGAAATATATAGTGTTTTAAACGGAGAAAAAAATTACGGAGTAGTAAATGGCAACATTTGCGGTTTAGAAATTCGGAACGACACAACTACTGTGCTAGACAATTTAGCCGAAGATGGTAAAGGTGAATATTGTGAGATAGAAACAATGGAATTGGTAGAATTAATTCATATTTGGTTAGCTAAACGAAAAGAATTAAAAAAAGAGAAAAATAAAGAATTGTAATAATTTAAGTGGCTGGCCTCTACATGCAGTCGGCTTTATTTATTATTTCATATAAATTTTAATCACAAGACATATGATATATGTATCTAACCTTTACGCGTAGGGATTTCTACGCTATTTATTTTGGTCACCAAGGTCATCCTTCCCTTCCCTCCTCTTCTTTACCGACAATACTCTCGATAACCCATGATTATATATAAATAATAAATATTCGTCACCTTCTGACACGGATTATCCTATTGTTTTATTGTACGTAAGGAATTTATTTTTTTTCAGCGCTACTATTTTATATCAAGACATATTTTATATAAAACTACAAATCATTATTTACTGTATTGCCCTTAGTTATGGAAACAATTATACTAGTTGTAATCGGAATAAATAATCTGAATATTCTCAGAATTTAAGATAAGAGTTTTACTACCCGCAAATAGAGGGATAAATTCTATTGTCCACTAAATAGATTAGAAAACGATAATAAAACTAGGAGGATTACGATGCCCCAGATTGATTCATTACATCCCATTGTAGAAAAAATAATCAACACTATTGAAAAATTAATGGTCGGAAAACGAAAAGAAACGATCTTAGTCTTGACAGCTCTCTTAGCTGAAGGTCATGTACTATTAGAAGATGTTCCCGGTGTCGGGAAAACAATGCTAGTACGTGCTCTTTCTAAATCAATTGATGCCGATTACAAGCGGATTCAATTCACACCTGATTTACTGCCGTCAGATGTAACAGGTGTTTCTATTTACAATCCAAAAGAGCTCCAATTTGAGTTTAAGCCTGGACCAATTATGGGGAATTTTGTACTTGCTGATGAAATTAATCGTACATCTCCAAAGACACAATCTGCCTTACTTGAAAGTATGGAAGAAGGCACTATCACAATAGATGGCATTACAAGACCGTTACCAAAACCGTTCTTTGTAATGGCTACACAAAATCCGGTCGAATATGAGGGAACATACCCTTTACCAGAAGCTCAGCTCGATCGTTTCTTGTTGAAGCTAAGAATGGGATATCCTACACCAGAAGAAGAATTTGAAATTTTAAACCGGATGGAAAAAACAAATCCACTCTCCCATTTACAAGCTATTACTACAATAAAAGAATTACTTTATTTACAACAAAGCGTACGGGAAGTAAGCATGGACAAAGCAATCAAGCATTACATTATAAAGCTTGTTACTCAGACTCGTACTTATAGTTCTATACAGCTAGGTGCAAGTCCACGCGGCTCAATTGCTTTAATGAAAGCTTCACAGGCTTATGCATTCATCCATGGTAGAAATTATATTATTCCAGACGATGTTAAATTTTTAGCTCCTTACGTTTTAGCTCACAGACTCATTCTAAAAATGGAAGCAAGATTTGAAGGAATAACAGGAGAAAAAGTTATCGCCAAAATCGTTGCACGAACTACCGTGCCAACTCAAAGGACGACGAACCTTTGATGAAACGAATACTACGAGCACTATATCACGTTACCAAGTTATCGCTAATCCCTTTATGCCTAGTCTTAACATTTGTGTACGCTATGCTTCAAGGAGGATTTGTAAGTTGGTTTTTGTTTTACAGTACGATTCCTATTGGTCTTTATTCACTACTACTCCCCTTCTACGCTTTACGGGATGCTGAAGTAAAACGAATAACAAACCAAAACGAATATGTAGCAGGAGAACAATTTTCAAGCACTATTACAATAAAAAGAAAATTTCCTTTTCCCTTACTTTATTTAGTTATAGAAGATGAACTGCCATCACAATTTACAAGTTGTATACAAACAAAGATGAATAAGGTAATACTCTTTCCAGGATTAAAACGAAATATTTCGTTTCAATATGTGATTGACACACTCCCTAGAGGAGAGCACACTTTTTCAAGCGTACGTGTCAAAACTGGCGATCTATTCGGTATGATGGAGAAAGAAGTAACTTTTTCAGTTCCAGATACATTTTTAATCTATCCCCAGTACGTAGATATAACGTATCGACAATTGGAAAATCATTTCGAACAAGGAGCGCTTTCAGCAAATATAAATTTAGCAAAAGACTCTACAGTCTCTGTCGGTGTCAGAGACTATAAACCTGGTGACCGCTTTTCATGGATTGATTGGAAAGCAACTGCACGAACAAACAATATTATGACGAAAGAGTTTGAACAACAGCGCAGCCATAATATCATGATATTCATGGACAGAACTGAGTCCCCTCTATTCGAATCAGTCGTAACGTTTACTGCCTCTATTGTGAGGGCTGTCTTGAAGCAAAATTCACCAGCGTCATTCGTGTCTGTCGGAAAAGAACGAACTATTTTCCCTTTAGACAATGGAGGTACTCAGTTGCAGCAAATCTTTTGTCATTTAGCGAAAGTACAAGCAGACAGTGTATTCCCGCTCTCCCAGAGTGTAGAAATGGAATTAAGAAAAATTTATGAGCCCGTAACGATTATACTCGTGACAAGCGATCTTTCTCCCGATATTCAAAAGGCGGCTGACTGTGCTGCTATAAAAAATAGAAAATTAATGGTGTTTGTCGTGAAAGAAAAAGCGAATCAACTCTCACATCGAGAGCTAAGTATATTAGAAAC